>NZ_DBHC01000037.1:0-20578 GCF_002296035.1 Roseivirga sp. UBA838 | reverse complement strand
ATTCTAAATCTCTGGAAGCTACTCTCGAAAGACTTTACATTGTTGGTAGTAATTGCCTGCTTTATTGCCATACCACTGGCTTATGCCGTGCTGGACAACTGGCTAAATAGTTACCCGGTGCGTACAGAACTATATTGGTGGGTGTTTGCCATTGCCGGTTTTGGTGCTCTATTGGTGAGTTTGCTCACTGTAAGTATTCAGTCCATAAAAGCAGCCATGGCCAACCCGGTTAGAAGTCTCAGGTCTGAGTAGCGTGCGAGATGGGCTTTTTAAAAAAACAGGTAATAATCCGGGGTGACTTTTAATTGCAGATTCCTTAAATTGGGACATGTAATTTCACACCAAACTATTTTTTCAATGAACGCACCATCTAAAGCCCCACTCTTGCTGGGCAATGACTCCGTGGTCAATAAGGAAAATTTTCCCCAGGCCATTCAACAAGCCATAGAGATTGAAATAGCCACTATACCGGTCTATTTGTACACATATTACTCTATTAACAGAAATCCCAACCAGGATGAATTAATCAAGCAACTAACCGCTGACCTCCTGGCTGCCGGTAAAACAAAAGAAGAAGCCTCCACTCTGGCTCAGGAGCTTTCGGCTGATATTATGGTTTATGCCAACCGGGCAGGAGCCTTAATAATGAGCGTGGTAATAGAAGAAATGCTACACATGGCCCTTTCTTCCAACATTAAACAAGCCACCGTTGGACAGCCGGAGTTACTTTACAAAACCCCGACCAGCTGGCCGGCCTATTTGCCCGGACACATTCCGGAGTTTCCGATCAATCGATCGAAACTTTCTTTCAGGTCGCTTTATACCTTTCTTCAAATTGAGTCTCCGGACAAACTGAAAGAACCCGGCACCGAGATGTTGCTTGCTGCCAAACCTATTGAATATACCACCATTGGTGAATTCTACTCTCAAATTGAAAAGTATCTGGGTAGTGCCGATGTGGAGTACCATCCGGAAAGACCCCAACTCATTCCCGGCAAAGGCTACTACACTAACAACACCATTGATACCATATATTATAACCGCGAACACAAACCGGTATTTACCAATGCAGAAGATAGTGGCGACCTGATATACGTAACCGATGCAGAAAGTGCCATTGCGGCTATGCAGGAAATTGTTGAACAAGGGGAAGGACACACCCCCGAGCCGGGAAGTGGTTTAACCACGGGGCTTAATGCCAACGGAACGGTGAATTGTGCTCCGGGCAATATAGATGACACAGACGACCCTAGCGGAGACGAAGTATCACACTTTTTTAAGTTCAATCAGGTGTATTGTGACTTGCATAAATACCTGCATAAGTTTGCTCATGCTATGGGCAAAGAGGTATGCGATGTAGGCGACCAGGACGCCAGTGCAAAAACCTACTTTGATCCCGCCAAACTAGACGAGATAAATGACGAGTTCTTTACCAAATACTTCGTGCTCAATGTTCCGGAAAACCCAAGCGTAGCCGATTACACCAGTCCTGCTGTTCAAAAGGTGGCCACTCTTACCAATGCCATTTACACCTACATCTTTTTAATGAGCGAAGACTGCTATCGCAGAAAGGGACACACACAATATGAACTCTTTATGTTTGGCATTCATAAGTCTATGATATTCATTCTTAACTCACTTTGTGGTGAACTAACAGGAATGAGCTATGTGGCCAAAGATGGCAAAACATATAATGCTGCCCCTACCTTTGAAGACTACCACTTTGCAACCTCTTCCAGCCCTAAATCGCAGTTAATAGAACTATTCAACAGCGCTGTAGGTGCCTATGATGGTATTGCCTATCTCGGACAAAGAATTCATGACTTACCCGATGTGCCATTGGAGCCTTATCTGGATAAAGAAAAAGGAAAGCTCTCATTTGCAGGTTAATCACTTATAAAACTCACACGTATGTATATTTTTAACAACACTCATTTTTTGTACGATAGCTGTGGCGGCAGAGGAAGCAGCTGTGGAAGCTCCAACGGTTGCGGCTCCAGCAGCAAGGGAGAAAAAGACATTACTACTCCCCTTGAATTGCACGCCTGCATGGGGCTGAACGCCTGCAAAGGCCATGATAGATTTGGAACCAACGCCTGTGCTGGACAAGGCTTTTGCGCCACTCAAACACACGTTTGTCACACACTAAACAACTGCCGCGGACAAGGTGGTTGTGGTTTATATGGTGACGCCTCCGAACAATGCCGACCGGGAGCCAACGACTGCGCCTGGCAAGGCAGCTGCGCCACCCCCATACAAGCCGAACGATTTAGCACTCAGGGACCAAATGCCGGTAAAAGCACCTGGCTACTTGCCCGCAAGCTGTTTGAAGAAAGAATGGCCAAAGCCAACCGAACAGTTGGCCCCTCTCCTTTTCCTTCAGGACCACCACAAAAATGGTTACAATCTGTAGCCGCCAACGGTGAGTACGACTCTTGCGGAAATAGCGGAGATAAATATTGCTCTTTCGGCTACAACAGCCCGGCAAAAAATGCTGAAGAAATGATTGAGGCCAGCAGAGAAGCCCTCAAAGACACTTGTACCGAATGTAAAAAGGTAGAAGAAGATGAAAAAAGGGAAAGCCAGGCTCAGCAGTAGCGCAAACGGTCTTCCGGTATAAATTACCAATCAATGACAGAGCGGGAATTCTGTGAAGCATGTAGTGCTGTTAGGTTCCCGCTTCTGCTTAACCCCACTGAATATGCATACCCATAATACAGACCATTTTGAACGCCAATTGCAAAACCTGCCGCAATTAGGCTTAGGACTGGGGCTCCGAAGCCAACACTTTAAATACATTACTGAAAATCATCCGCCAGTAGAATGGTTTGAGATTATCTCTGAAAACTTCATGGACTCCGGTGGAAGGCCCATGAACTTTCTAAGGCAAATTGCCGAAGAATATCCTTTGGTTATGCATGGGGTCTCTCTTTCCATAGGAAGCACCGACCCGCTGAACATGGACTACTTAAATCGGCTCAAAAAACTAGCTTCCGAAATTCAACCCAAATGGATTAGTGACCACCTTTGCTGGACGGGCGTATTGGGCTTAAATACACACGACCTTCTTCCAGTGCCACTCAATGAAGAAACTCTGAATCATATAGTACAGCGTATTAAACAGGTACAAGATTTTCTGGAACGCCCCCTTATTCTCGAAAACCCAAGTACTTACCTGAGCTTTCAGCATTCCGATATTCATGAACCTTTGTTTTTGAAGGAAATGGCCGAGCAGAGTGGCTGCGGTCTGCTTCTCGATGTTAACAACGTATACGTGACCTGTTTTAACAATGAGTGGGATCCTATAAAATACATTGAAGAACTCCCACACGAACGAATTGTGCAAATGCACCTGGCCGGCCACATGCATTGCGGCACACACATAATAGACACACATGATAGCCCGGTAATAGATTCCGTCTGGGAGCTGTTTAGAATTGCCTGGCAAAAAATCGGAGGTTGTTCAGTGCTTCTGGAGTGGGATAACCATATTCCCTCTTTTGAAGAGTACCATGCCGAAGTTTTGAAAGCCAGGGAATACATGGAGGGTGAACCGGAGCCCATTCAAATGAACCCACCATCAACCACAGACCTTAAAGTTTCTAACCCGGTGAGTTTTTTAGTACCGGAAGTTAGCCATGAACTACAATGACAAAGCCAAGCCTTTCAGCCACACAAAAATGGATGCAGCAAATACTGGTGTCTCCACTCGCTTTCGAAACCGACCCCAACAGTCATTTGCCGGACTCATTTAAGAACGATGTAGAGAAGCTCATTAAACCCAACAGCAGACTCTCTGCGAATGAGCGATTGCAAATTTACCAAACAGGCTACCTGGCCAGATTACGCGACTGCATGGAAAAGCAATTTTCGGTACTTCAGATGGCTCTCGGAAAAGAGCTATTTCAGGCGTTTGTCGATGACTACCTGCAGAAGTATCCTTCGCAAAGCTATACGCTCAGCGAGCTAGGTCACCGGTTTGCTCAATACCTTGAAGAAACAAGACCAGACAAAGAGCTGGCACCAGAAGAGCGCGAAACCTGGCCCGATTTTATGATTGAGCTGGTAAGGTTTGAGTATAAAATCACCCGCATTTTCGATGCCGACTTCTCCACTACCTTTGAATATGCCTTACTGAAAACTCCAAGTGAGCAACTTCGTTTGGTAGAGGCCCTGGAGTTATTCGCTTTTAAGTTTCCAATTAGCCAATATTATCAGCAGGCTATTAAAGGCAAGTCTCCTGCAATACCAACCCCTTTGCCAACCTACGTGGCTCTGGCAAGGACAAAAGACTTTAGAATTGGTCTGTTCGAACTGAATCGCGGTCAATACATCTTCCTCAACCTTTGGAAAATGCATGGACAATTTGCTCCAACCTTAAAGGCATTTATTGAGCAGACAGGAATAGACCAAAAAGCATTTCAGGAAGTCTGGCCAAAATGGAAAGAATATTTTACTGAAAGTCTGCTCCTGAGCACTTAAATGTATACGATTCACCCATCCGACCGCTTGGATCGGTCGGACGGGTCATCTAATTCCCTCAATTTCTTTATCAGTCAGGCCTTTCCGAGACTCTCTGTAAAATTCTTGAATGTTGGAAGGAACATCAAGACACTCAAAGGCCACAGCCTTACTTGGCAAACTTCCATTTCTAAGACCAATATAATCGCGGTAAGAACTAAACTCCCAGTCCTCTGCCCTCTGGCAGAGTCCCGCCAAAACCGGATTCTGGTGTATATAGTGGAAACAAATGTGTCCATAGCTTTCAAGGTTCTTGGATTTAGCCCCTTGCTGAAATAAAGACCCCGTCCTGCTATGGGCTTTATTAATTGCTTGTGTATAGCTACTTTGTAGTGTTCCTAGTTTTCTGGATAAACGTTTTGAAATTTGCTCGTCATTCAGCCCATCTACCCTTTTTACTCTAATTAATAAATGATAGTGATTAGGCATAAGGCAATAAGCCAGCAAGTCTGCTAATGGGGTTACTTCTATTCTGATCTTCTTTAGGAAGAAAAGGTAATTGTCCTTTTCAAAAAATATCCTCTCCCTATTATTCCCCCTATTGTAAGTGTGATATAGCTCATTTGTAAGAAACCTCATAAAATAGCTTTCTATACCCGTCCGACCGCTTGGAGCGGTCGGATGGATGGGGTGGCTATTAGAATTTCTTATACATCGGCCACCTTCTGCAGGGTATTGATATCCACATGAGGCCAATTAAACTTCCTTCCGTTAGGGGCTGTAGAAGGAGGAAACACCAGGTTGATCGTCTGTGAATATTGAAGCTGCCATGAACTGCTACCATTAGCGTTCAACACCTCTTCTAGCCAGAAAATACAGCTCATTTTTGTGGCATCGGTATTCTTGGTTATGAATGGGGTATTGAGGATACCTCCTGTGGCGTTCTCTGAAGACAGATTGAGCGTAATAACCTGACCAAACTTCTGATCCTTTACATCATTGGCCAGCTGCTGGTTAGGATTGGCCTGAGGGAAATCTGGAAACCGTGGATGCATGGTATATTGTTCTTCTCCATAACCAAACACGCCTCCTCCATCAACCAAAGTTGGGCTTGTTTTAGCCTCAGGAAAATCAAACTTTCCGTTAGATTCGCTGGAGTTACCCATTAACAAGATTGAATTACCATGCGGAATATTACCGAGTCTGGCCACATTAAAGCCGCTATCGAAATTGGTAATGTTCAGCAACATTCCTGTTTCGGCATGAATTTCGGTGCCCTTACTAAAGCCTCGGGCATTACAAAATTCAGTATCGCAATCGCTAAAGACCTTCTGTTCATAGATTAACCCCACAATGGTCTGGTCATCTTCCATACCACGATTACCGGCAATAACAGCCGGAGAAAACGACCATGTTTCATAATATGGAATTACCTCCAGAACAAAACCATCGGCCGGAGGAGTAAAGGGTGAGTTACCTGGTACGGCAATAACATTCCAACCTGTGCCCGATCCGGGTTTGCTTTCCCAAGTGCCCAGAAAGCCTTGTAAAATACCTAGATCGATTTCCTGTGATTCTTTTGCGGACAGCAACCTCGCTCCGAGTACTGTCGGGTCCATTTTTCCCATAGTTCTGATATTTAGTGTGTTAAAAAAGTAATCTAAAGTAAGACTTTTCCGGCTGATTTTAAAACAGGGTCAATAATTGAACATGACACCTACCTAACCGCTCCTAACCAAGACCAACCGGTAGTACTAGATCAAGTGGAAGCTCGTTATTATCGCTATAAACACTCAATCATGAAGAAAACTTACATTTTAGCCCTACTGAGCCTGCTGCTATTCGTTAATTGCAGGGGTGCTAATCCCCCTCAGCATAGCCTCTCCAACCATACCTCAGCCATAGATGTAGCGTTGACGGAACCAAGCAGTTCCGAACCTTTAATTTCTCATGAGGCATTGATGGAACTACTAGTAGAGCACCCAGACAGTAGCTTTAAAACCATCAATCGTATTTTCGGCCAAAACAATGGGCTTTTGATATCGCGAAACAACTATCAGTTTAGCTATCGAATACCTTCCGCCTCCTTTTCAAAAACTCTTGAGGACTTAGCCGGTATAGGGAAAGTAAAACAAAGACTCATAAACAGCCGGGACGTAACCAATCAGGTATTCAACTCACAAGACCGACTTAGCAGCCTTAAAAAGGTAAAAGAAAGGTACCTGAACCTTTTACAACAAGCCAATTCCGTTTCTGACATGCTGAGTATTGAGAAGGAGTTGGAGAGAATAAGTGGAGAAATAGAAATACTCGAAAGTGAGCTTAAGAGACTCCAATCGAGTATCGATTACTCTATCATTAATGTAGTACTCAAACAAAAAAAGAAGGCCGGTATTATCGGAGCTATTGGCAAAGGCATTTATTCAGGAGTTAAGTGGTTGTTTGTGAGAAACTAGCGGGCCTAAAAAAACAAATTACCAGGCCTCCTGTTGCCATTCAAGCCCAGCACAAATCCGCCAGTAAAAAGATTTATAAGACACAGCCGGTATTTTCTTAACTTATTTATCAGTTAATCAACCCCTTATACTATGCCGCTCAAAAAAGAAGACATTAGCCAAGAAGTGTTCGACCTATATGATGAATATGCTCATAATAAGATTGACCGCAGGAAATTCATTGAACGACTATCGGTCTATGCCGTTGGCGGTATCACTATAAGCTCTCTTCTAAGCTTCATTATGCCCGATTATGAAACCACTGCTTTGGTGAGTGCTGATGACGACCGCTTGAGTAGTGAATATATTACCTACGATTCGCCAAAAGGGGGCGGAAAAATTAAAGGGTTGTTTTCGAAACCGGAAGGTGCTTCTGGCAAACTACCCGGCATAATTGTAGTACACGAAAACAGAGGTTTAAATCCATACATAGAAGATGTGGGTCGAAGATGCGCTGTCGATGGCTTTATGAGTCTTGCTCCGGATGCACTAACACCGTTGGGCGGTTATCCCGGCAATGATGATGAGGGCCGGGCTCTGCAACGGCAACGAGACAGGGATGAAATGCTGGAAGATTTTATAGCGGCTTATCATTGGCTTAAAAACCGACCTGAATCTAACGGAAAAGTGGGAGTAGTTGGTTTCTGCTTTGGTGGGTGGATTTCCAATATGATGGCCGTGCGCTTGCCCGACCTGGGTGCAGCCGTACCCTTTTATGGAAGCCAGCCTTCAAATGAAGATGCCGCCAAAATAAAAGCCCCTCTAATGTTGCAATATGCGGGGCTGGATAGCAGAGTGAATGCCGGATGGCCGGACTACGAGCAGGCACTAAAAGCCAATGGGGTAAGCTACGAGGCTTTTGTGTATCCTGATGTAAACCATGGTTTTCACAACAATACAACCCCTCGCTATGACGAGGATGCTGCCACTCTGGCCTGGCAAAGAACCATTGCCTTTTTCAAAAAGCATTTGATGTAACACGTACCATAGCCGTGAGATAGGAACTGAACTAAGGGCAATTAACCTCTCTGTTAATCATCCAGAAAATCTCTAACGGCTCGGTTGAAAGCTATCCACAGTTAATTAGAAAATTAGCAAACTCTAAACTAGCTCAACACTTGTTCATAAAAATTCAAATTATAGTTGACATTTAATATAATTAATCACTTATTTACTATAATTTAAAATTATAAAAATCTGAACAATGAAACACAAACAAAAAATTTTCGCAGTCCTTCTGATTTTTTCATTGTCCTTTGGTATTTCTAAAACCTCAGCTTTTCAGGATGAGGACAAAGGGGTCGAAATGGTTGATGGGTTTAAAATGAAAACCACGAAGAACAGGGAGACAAAACTCGTGTCTGACGTTAAAATTGATGAAAATTCAAACTCAGGAAGCGTTAGTATTGGTTTTTCCAATGATGTAACCAAGCTCATTCATTGGTGTAAAACACGAAAGAAAAAGTGTCCTAAAAAATATCTATAAGAGATAATAACCTCTCTGTGATCATACAGAGAGGTTTAAATCAAACTGTAACCACGCAATGATTAAAAGCCATGTATTCGTCCTTTTGTTCGTCCTTTTACTTTATTCCTGTAATGAGAAGACAAATAATAAAAACATAAGGCAAATAAACATCAGCATTAATTCTGCTACAGATGGATATTTGACCGATTTTTTTTCATCCATATCTGTCTATGAGCTCTCCAGTGAGGAAGTCTTTATTGGTTCTATATCTAAGATTCATCGCCTGGAGGAATTCATTTTTGTTTTGGACAAAGATTACACCAACTCTCTGTACAAGTTTGATTCTAGCGGAAGCTATATTCAAAAGATAGGTGTAGAGGGAGAAGGACCAACGGAATATCAGGACATTAATGACTTTACAGTTGTTAATAATAATGGAACTATTGAGCTCTGGATTTTAGATAACTCTAAGGGTTACTTCTCCATTTTAAAATATGATGTTCAAGGGAATTTTCTGGCAAAAATCAGGAGTACTTTATTTGCCGATTCGTTTGAATTCGTTGAACCAAAATACCTGGTGTTTAGCACATCTAATCAGTGTAACGATAATTTTTGCAGCAACACTTACACTACCGATCTGGATTTAGACATTCTTTCTAAAGGATATGAAAGCCAGCCCCCTTACAAAGAATTGTGGATAGAACCATCCAACCCTATTTCTGTAGTCAACAACGAGACAGCAATAGTCTCCTATGGAGATTTTAACATTTATAGCCTAGACAGTGCAGCAACCATATTCCCTCTTTTAAAAGTAAACCTTGTGGATCGAAAGACTTCTAAAGACTTAAATGAGAGACACATATACCCTGATTCCTATTATCAGTCACTTATAGAAATGGGGCTTTGCTATGATCTTGACAACGTTTTTCTGTTCAATGAACACCTCTTTTTTAGCCTCACTTGCGGAAACCAAAACTATTTTTGCTTTGCTTCTAATCAAGAGATTAGCATAGTAAAGGGCTTAAAACTTAATGATAAAGTAAAGTTAAACTCAATAAATATTGTAGGACGGGATACTGAGAGTGTTTATTGCTACTTTGATCCTGAAGCAATCCTTTCACTTGAAGAATCGGGCCGTCTAAATGATGAAAATCCACTCTCAAAAATCAATAAAGATTCTCTACATAGAGCTAACCCCATTTTGATAAAATTAAAATTTTAAATGTATAAATATTTCTATATAATATTGATATTTATAAATTGTATTAGTTGCACTGATAAAGAGGCAAACGATGGTACTAGTGCTTTGTCGGTAGCCGAGTATGAAGCATTGTTAGACCAAATGATTTATAATAATGCAATTGATGTAAATATCAAATTAGGTGATTCCGTTAGTCTCCATTCAAGCTTATTGATCTTCTACATGTCTCAAAAACATTGTATGGACTGCATTAAGTTCAATCTCCGACTTATAAAAATATGCTAGAAACGGACGATATAGACAAAAGTCAAATAGTCATTATTGAGGACTTTCATGACCAAAGACTACTCACCAGCCTTGTATCGACCACACAACTAGACAAAGTAAAAATATTGAATGGTACTAGTAAAAGTATTTTCACTTCCAATAGAGAACTATACGAATTACCGACTTTTTTTATCTATTCCACAAAAAAGAATATTGGACACTCTTTATATCAGGCAACTACCAGCTCTAAAAGACAAAGTAGATTCTATTTACAATCCGTATCTAAAAGACTAAGATCTGACTTATGAAACCCTTCGTAATATTGATTGTATTTTTTTTAGGTACTACCCTCAATGCGCAGTCTCCTGTTTTGACCATTTATGATAAAAATGAGAAGAAACCTATTGAAGGAGTTCATGCTATAACCCTACTGAATCAAGGTTCAAAGCAAACCCTTAAACTCATTGCCATAAGTGACAAAAACGGAAAAATAGAATTAAACACTGATTACACATCTAACTCCATAGACTCAGTCCTCTTAACTCATGTGAGCTACAAAACTTTAACACTAACCGGGCAAAGAATAAGTGAATCACCCACTTTATTTATGGAAGAAGAAATAAGTCACTTAGAAACTCTTGTTTTTACCGCGGGTGCATCCATCAAACAACCTGACCTTATTGAGATACCAACAACAAAAATTGAACTGGAAGGTAATAAGGTAATTGTTCCAAAATTCTTTACCATGCCTAACGAAGTGACTCTACGTCAATTCAAGGAGTTTATAGATGATACTGGCTATGTTACGGAGGCTGAACTGGGACATAAAAAAGTTAAGGTGCTAAAAATAAAACGGGCGACCTCCGCTTATTTGAAGAGATTAAAAAGAATGCCTTATGAAAATTTTGAACAAGCCAACAGAAAGAAATTCCATGGTTGGGAAAGAACTTTTGAGCTAGTAGAAGTTGATTCGGTAAACTGGCGACATGATGAATTTGGAACTCTCAGGACGGAAAGCCAAATGGACTACCCCGTTATTCATGTAACATTTAAAGACGCTCTGACTTATGCCGAATGGGCAGGCCTACAACTTCCAACAAAAGCACAATGGTTGGCTATGACTCAAGATGAGAAAAAACCTGGTTGGCAAAGACATAATTCCACCGGTATTATTCGAGACGTGTACAGTTCCAGACCCAATCAGCAAGGCATCTACAACCTTTACGGAAACACCTCAGAAATTCTATTTGATCAGTTCAAAATCAATGAAACATTAAAAACCACAATTTCTTCTTACAACACCTTTTCATCTGAAGTATCTCTAAACTCTTTTTTGATTATCGATGACTCTAAAATACTCGAAGATTTATTCAAATTCGGATTTCGTTGTGTTGCCAACACAAAATAGAATTCTCCCTTTTTAATCATCCAGAAAATCTCTAACGGCTCGGTTGAAAGCTATAGGATTTTCAATAAAAGGAAAGTGTCCGGAGGTGGGTATTACCTTAAGGCGTCCGTTGTTGAGAGAGTCTACCATTTTTCGAGCATGCAGGTTAATGGCCGCTTCTGCATCGCCATACATAACCAGTGCAGGAGCTTTAATCTTTTTTAGGTCAGCATATAAGTTATATTGTGCCAAATCGGGGCCTAACAGTCCAAAAACAGCACTCCTCTTTTGAAAATCTTCCGGGATATTGAGATTCAGTTGGTCTATCTTGAGTTTATCGAAAAACTGTGCTTTAAATGACAAAAGCATCATTTCTTTTATGTAGGGCACTGGGTTGGGTGTGCGCAGCAAGCCTGTGCTCACAATATTGTCTAGCCTCCGTTTGTCTTTAGGGTCTATGTTGTTGGCTGCGGCAAGATTTTCTTTTTGCCAGTCGGCAGAACTAGGCGCCATCGAGTTGGCCAATATCAGACGATCTACCTTATCGGGATAGGCCATAGCATATTTCATAGCGAGCAGACCTCCCCAGGAGTGCCCCATAATGTGCAGCTTTTCATGGCCCAGCTTGGTTCTTATCTGCTCAATATCATCCACAAAACCATTGAGGTTCATAGTGGCGGAGTCGATCGAAAGTGAAGACTTACCACAGGCGCGTTGGTCATAAAAAATAAGCCGGTAGTCTTTAGCGAGTTCTTCCAAATGGGGTAAAAAATAAGAGTGATCGAGTACTGGTCCTCCGTGAATAACCAACAAGGGGTCGCCACTACCCATGGTTTTATAGTAGACATCTGATCCACTTACAATCATGAAACCTTGCTTCATTTCTGAAGAGGAAGGCCCACAAGCCATTAACATGAATAGAAGAAGAAGGCTTACTATGTAATTTCTTTTGAGCATTAGCCGCCTACTCTTTTTGCTCTATATCCATTGCTCTGAAGAAGCTCCAAAACCTTATCTCGAAAATCTCCCTGAATAAGTATTTCACCATCTTTGGCCGTGCCTCCAACACCGCACTTCGATTTCAGCATCTTGCCCAGTTCTTTCAAATCTTCATCTGTACCTACAAAACCTTCAACCAGAGTTACCTGCTTACCTCCGCGGCTTTTCTTGTCGAGCATCACTTTTAGGTTTTGCTCAGCCGGAGCAAGTGTTTCTTCTTCAAAACCTCCTTCATATTCATAGGCAAAGTCCTGATTGGTTGAATAAACCACTCCGCTTCTCCCCTTATCTCTTTTGTTCTTCCTAGACATGCTTCGAAATTAGTTATTCATTGCCTTAAAGTGAAAACAGAAACCGGAAATCGAGCTACTTTTGAGCCCTACTTCGGTTTCTGAAGTATGCTTTCATAAAGCTGTTCCTATTTCTTCATAGAAAGGGTCATTACCGGTATGGTGGCATGGTTTACCAGGTCTTCAGCAATACTTCCGGTGAGCAGGTGCAAGAGCCCTGTTCGGCCATGAGTGGCTATGGCTACCATACACTCTCCAAGGTCTTCAGCAAAATAAAGTATACCATCTTCTTCTGTCACCTCATTATAAATGTTGGTAGTGCAATTAAGAAGCCCATGCTGCTCTTTAAACCGGGCGAACTCCTTATTGAGCTGCCGCTGAGTGTAAAAGTGATTGGGTGTATTTACCTTGAGCAAGTGCAACCGGGCTCCTGTAAATGACTGAACAGTTTTTATATGAGGAATAAATGCAGACTGATCGGTAGACAGATTGGTGGCATACACTATGTTTTTGATGTCTTTAAGGCTTACCTCATTTTTTACAGTTATTACAGGGCACTTGGCATAGCGCACTACTTTTTCTGTATTGGAACCTATGAGTATTTCGTCTAACCCACTGGAGCCTTTGGTTCCCATTATGAGTAAATCGGCTTTATAGTCGGCTATCAGATTGGAAATACTTTCGTAGGGGCTTCCCATTTCTAAAACGGTTTCAACCGTAAGTCCTTTAAGGGCCTCTTGAGCGGCCGCTTCCTTTAAATGTTTTTTCTGTATTTCAATGAGCTTATTAATAAAGAATGCTTCTTCGCCAACAGGCTCTGAGGCTTCTCCCATGGTGTTGAAGGCAAAGCTGCGGGTACCCTCAATAACATTGAGCAAGACAATTCGGGCTTTCGAATGTCGGGCCATCTCAGCTGCCAGCTTTGTGGCATTGGTAGCTTGTTCCGAAAAATCTGTAGGTACTAGTATAGTTTTCATGATTGCTTTGTTTCGTTTTCTGTTAGAATCAAGTTGATCATTATTTCCTTAGAAAATAATGACTTTGATCATAAAGCCAAGAATTCTAGGGCTGTTCGCAAAGCTCAATGGCCTGTCCTGTAACCAGCTTGGGGCTGATGTAAGGAATACCCAAGTTGAGACCACGCACAATGAGTAATAGCGCCACCAGAACTATAAATCGGGGGATCCAACGCCTGACCATGGATTGGTTTAACGATCGGAGCGAACGACCCATCCAGGCCGCGGCAATCATCATTGGCAGTGTACCCAGTCCAAAAGAAATCATGTAGAGCATTCCGCCTTGCACTGAGCCCATAGACAATGAGGCTATAAGTGCCATGTATACCAAACCGCAGGGCAGCAAGCCATTATAGAAGCCCAAAAGAGCATTGGTCTTTGCGGTATTTCCGTTCATGAGCCGGCTCAATGATGCTTTAATTCTCATTAAAAGGCGAGACAATGGCTTTAGCCTAAAACCACTAGGAATTCGCCCTTTGTTAATGAGCAAAAAGAACAATAAGAAAACTCCGGTAATAATGGAAAGGTGCTGCTGAAACCCCATAAGCCTAACCGAGTGCCCTGCCAAGCCAAACAGACTACCCAGCAAAGAATAGGTAATAATTCGGCCAAAGTTGTAGCTGAGGCGGAGCTTCCACCAGTGGAACCGACTGCCGGCCCTAACCGGCATTGCCCAAACAATGGGCGCGCACATGCCCAAACAGTGCAGGCTACCAAATAAGCCAAACAAAAAGCCTGTCCACAGCATTAGCATCAGATCACAAAATCAATTTCCTGATAGTATTCCTTTTGGCCATCGGTCCACAACAACTGCAGTTTCCAGGCTCCGCTAACAAAAGATGCCACATCGACCTCCCAGGTATTTTCACTGCCTAGGTTAAGCTCAATCTCTTTATCATGCCTGGCGTTGCTGGCTCTGTAGAATTTAACTTTGCCACCGGTAACCTGTTTGGCCAACTGCTCGGGAAAGCGCAACTGCACTTTAAGGTTTTGACGGTCGACAATAAATTCCGGCCCGGCTTCTAAACGGTTGGCATTTCGCATGCGAACTATTTGATCTTCGTAGGCCAATTCCTGTTCGTAGTAATCATCGACCACCAAGCTAAACTCAGTATTCATGCTGATGTAAGCCATGGAGAATATTCCGGCTATAAAACACACAAAGGCCAATACGATTCTGTTTCCCCAATTCATTTTTCTAGTGTTACAGGTCCTAAGAAATTAGTATTTACTTCATCAATCAGTTGTTCACCCATCCATAACTGAATGGAGAGTTCTGTTTTAGTGGTTTTGAGTTGTTCTTGTGGAAGCTTAATGATGAATACACGGTCTAACTTTGCCTTGGCAGGCAAAATCAAAGCTTCTTCTCCTACCACTTCAACAAGCCCTCGTGGTTGATCTTTTAACCGGACAGACAGCTCTATATCCTCAGCGGTTTTATTTACCAATTGTATGTTGTAGATGTTCTGAATGTGGCCATCTTCTAGTTTTTGGTACATCATACCGGGCATTCTCAGCACAGTAGCCTCTACCTCCGACCTGCCAGACACAAACACTACCAGCAGGGTAACTAAAAGTAGAAGCACTCCTGTATATCCGGCCACACGGGGCGTAAACATGCGCTGTCTACCCTCTACAATGGCGGTATAAGAAGTAGGCCGAATAAGTCCTCTGGGCTTACCCAATTTTGTCATCACATCATCGCAGGCATCTATGCATGCGGTGCAGTTCACACATTCCAGTTGGGTTCCGTTGCGAATGTCTATGCCTGTGGGGCACACATGCACACAGAGCTTACAGTCTATGCAATCTCCTTTTTCGGTTCGTTGTTCATTTCGTTTGAGTTTACCTCTGGGCTCTCCGCGCAACCAATCGTACATCACGGCCATGGAGTCTTTGACCAAAAGCACTCCCTGTAAACGGCCATAAGGACAAATAGCCACGCAGGCCTGTTCGCGCAAAAAGGCGAAAACAGCATAGAAAACGGCACTAAAAGCTATGAGTCCTACGAACCCTGCCCAGTGCTCTGAAGGTGGCCGACTTACGATTTCCTTCACCTGCTCAATGCCGATGAGATAGGCCATCGCGGTGTGGCCAATGAGTATGGCAATGAGTGAGAAAATGAGATGTTTGGCCAGTCTCTTTCGAATTTTATAGCCTGTCCAGGGCATTTTTTTCAGCTTTCGCTGCTGGGCCGCGTCACCATCTATCCAGTATTCAATTTTTCTGAATACCATTTCCATAAACAGGGTTTGCGGACAGGCCCAGCCGCACCATACCCGACCAAAAACTACGGTAAAGAGGATGATGAAAACAAAGAAGCTGATAGCTATTAAGGCTAGAATAAAGAAGTCTTGTGGCCAAAAGACGGCTCCTAGAATTGAAAACTTGCGCTCAAAAACATTGAGTAATAAGAAAGGTTCCCCACCTATTTTTATGAAGGGACCGGCAAAGAGTATGGTGAGAAGAATTACACTCACCACCATTCTCTTATTATGGTAGCTACCTTTGGGCTTTTTGGGGTAAACCCATACACGCTTACCTTTTTCATCTACCGTGGCAATAGTGTCCCGGTACTGGTCATCGTAAGTATAGAGGTCCTTTATTTTATCTTGCTCCATCGGTATTATTTTTTAGTCTCCTGAGACACTGCGGCTGGCCACTTCAAAACACATTCGTCATTCCCATGAAACCGGGAAACCTCGCTTAAGCCCATGCTAGCCTGGTGAGATTCCCGATCAAGTCCGGAATGACGCAGCCCATTACATTTTTGCAACTATCTCACGGTCAATTAATTCTCCGGCTCATACAGTTCTCCATCCGGAGGCAGGGCTCCTGGAGGGTTTGTGCCTTGCAGGGAGAGTACATACGAGGCTACATTTCTCATGCGCAAGGGGTTGAGCTGTCCCTCCCAAGAAATCATGGCGGTGTTGGGAACTCCGTTTTTGATCACTTTGTACACATCGGTTATGCTTCCTCCATTCCTCCAGTATTTATCCGTGAGGTTGGGTCCTGCCAGTCCGCCACCATCGGCCTTATGACAAATGCTGCATTGTTGCTCAAAGAACTTCTGTCCATCAGCCAGCTCAGCCGGATCATCGGTTACGGTTACTGTATTTTCATCGAAGTCAATAACTAAATCGGCTTCCTTATTGGCTTTGAGTGCCTCAGCAGCGGCAATTTCTAACTCGTATTCTTCGTCTTGCAGAGGCGCTGTTTTAAATACATGAAACACCAGGAGATATATTACCGAGTAGACTATGGTTACATAGAACAAACCCTTCCACCATGGCGGTAAATGATTGTCTAGCTCTTTAATACCGTCATAATCATGATCGAGCAAAAGCTCTTCCTCTTCTTCCATAGGTTGAAAAGCGTTCCATTTAGCCCATAACTTAGCCCACCAAGATGGCTGGGTTTTCTGCTCTTCCGTCATTTCCTTTTTAATGAAAATCTTGAGCAATTGGAGCACATAAATGGCAACCAGCAGAACCAGTATTGAAACCACGAATACCAGTCCGAGGGTAATATAGAGCATCGTTTCCTGGCTCAAGGCAGAGTTTGAGCTTTGTGCATAGGTTTTTGTACCGAGTAGCATAAGACCAGCTACCAAAAGCACAGCGGTTTTTCGTTTAAAATGGGTGATTATGCTCATAGTTGTAGGCTTTTTTTCGGAGACTCAATTTCTGTTTCTGCACCATCGGCCAGAGGCAACTCTTGCATATGCTCTACATAGTCTTTGCGCATTTTCCACACATAGGCGATTAGCCCAATAAAGAATACAAAGAAGATAATGAGCGAAATGATGGGCCATATCTCTACGTTGTGTACTTGCTCGAAATAATATTTGAACATGGCTTATTTGTTTTCGGTTGATTCTGCTTTAATGTCGGTTCCGAGTCTCTGTAGGTAAGCAATGAGTGCTATTATTTCTGAAGACTCGGTAATTTTAACCTCGTTCAGGGCTTCATAAGACTGCAGCGAGCCGCTGGGGTCTTCCTCAAGGTCTTTTAATATTTGGGTAGCCTGCTCTTTGAGTTCTGCATTGGCCACCTTCTCGTAGCCTTCTTCATATGGCACACCCACAGTACGTAGGGCTTTAATTTTACCGGCTGTAAGTTCCGGATCAATGCTTTGAGTATATAACCACGGATAGGGGGGCATTATGGAGCCCGGTGAGGTAGAGGTTGGGTCTACCATATGGTTGAAATGCCAGGTATTGTTGTAGGCACCTCCTACCCTGTGCAAATCGGGGCCCGTTCGCTTAGACCCCCATAAGAACGGGTGATCGTAGACAAACTCTCCGGCCTTAGAGTATTCGCCCTTATACCTTACGGTCTCTGAGCGGAATGGCCTTACCATTTGTGAGTGGCAGTTGTTGCAACCTTCTCTGATGTATATATCCCGACCATGAAGCTCCAATGGAGTGTAAGGCTGAACACTGGCAATGGTGGGTATATTAGATTTAATAAGGAAAGTAGGCACCATTTCTACCACTCCGCCAATGAGTATAGCCACTAACACTAAAACGGTAAAGAACACGGGCTTGCGCTCAAGGCGATTGTGCCAGTAGCCACCCACTACCTTCTTCTTCTGCAGTGCAGGGGCTTCTGCAGCCTCGTTTGCAATAAAACTACCTTGACGGGCCGTTTTCACCAGGTTTACAGCCATTATAATTACACCGGTAAAGTACAGTAGTCCGCCTATGGCCCTCATCATGTACATGGGCACTATCTGTGTTACCGTTTCCAGAAAATTAGGATACTCCAAAAAGCCTTCCGCATTAAAATTCTTCCACATCAGGCTTTGTACAACTCCGGCCGTATATAGCGGCAAAGCATATACAATAATGCCCAGTGTGCCCAACCAAAAGTGAACATTAGCGGCTTTGGTAGACCACAGTTTAGTACCCCACATTTTAGGCACCAACCAGTATAGAATACCGAAAATGATAAATCCATTCCAGCCTAAGCCTCCCACGTGCACGTGAGCAATAATCCAATCGGTAAAGTGTGCTATGGCATTAATGTTCTTAATACTAAGCAGGGGTCCTTCAAGCGTGGCCATACCATAGGCCGTTACGGCCACCACCATAAATTTGAGTACCGGGTCTTCGCGCACTCTGTCCCAGGCACCACGCAGGGTGAGCAGTCCGTTGAGCATTCCTCCCCACGAGGGAGCAATGAGCATCACTGAAAATACAGTGCCTAACGACTGGGCCCAATCGGGCAAAGAGGTATAAAGCAAGTGGTGCGGCCCTGCCCATATGTATATAAAAATGAGTGACCAGAAGTGAATAATAGACAGCTTGTATGAATAAACAGGCCGATTGGCTGCCTTGGGTAAATAGTAGTACATAAGCCCCAGAAAGGGAGTGGTGAGAAAAAATGCCACAGCATTATGTCCATACCACCACTGAACCAGGGCATCTTGTACACCCGCATACCACGAGTAGCTTTTTAGAAAGGTGACCGGAATCTCAAACGAGTTGACCACATGGAGGACGGCCACTGTGACGAAGGTGGCTATATAAAACCAAATAGCCACATACATATGTCGCTCTCTTCGTTTAAGAATGGTCCCAATCATATTGATACCGAACACCACCCAAATAAGGGTGATGGCAATATCTATGGGCCATTCTAACTCGGCATATTCTTTAGAGGTGGTATAACCCAGAGGCAAGGTAATGGCTGCTGCCAGAATAATAAGCTGCCAGCCCCAGAAATGAATCCAGCTTAGTAAATCACTAAACATCCTTGCTTTGAGCAAGCGTTGCATGGAGTAGTACACTCCGGCAAACATAGCATTCCCTACAAAAGCAAAAATGACCGCATTGGTGTGCAGTGGCCTGATTCGGCCGAAGGTTGTGTATTGGATTCCAAAGTTTAATTGTGGTAAAAAGAGCTGGGTGGCTATTAGCAGCCCTACCAGCATACCGATAATTCCAAAGATTACCGTTGCAATAGCAAAGTACTTAACGATTTTGTTGTCATACCTGAATTGTTCGAGTTCCATAGTCACAGCTTGGGTTAATCAATATTTGATTCGAAGGTAGCTGTGTGCACAGGATTGCAAGCTGACGGTAATTAGCTGAAAAACTGATATAAATCATGTTATTGAAGCAAAGGAAATAACCGGCTGTAACCTAACCACATAGGAAATTAAACAACCTTAAATGTAGACTCTGAAAAAGCCATGAGAACACTGTTTTCATGCCTGGTTCTGAATGGCGAAACACCGGAGCTCTTTTAGTGAACAAATGGCTATCTAACACCCATCATGTAACCATTCAAAATAATTTACTGCCTGTCGTATAGTTCTACACAATCAAAAGCTTAGTTCTTACGTTGCTACACATGTTTATTTTTACATTTTTCAACATATAAAAACTCAGAATTATGAAAAAATTATTTTTAATGGGTTTACTCCTATTCGTTGGGGTCACGGCACAGGCTCAGATTCAAAAAGGCGATGTGCTTTTAAACGGAAATTTGGGGTACACAAAAATTGATGCCATAGGTACTGAAATTTCTAACTTCCTTATCGGTACCCGAGGTGGTTTATTTCTATCGGAGAAAACTAATTTGGGTTTAGTACTTGGTTATAGTAGTTCTAAGAATAATGGAACCAAGAACACTTTGTTTACCTACGGAGCTTATGCCCGATTCTATAAGTCTCTGGCCGACAATTTTTACCTCTTTTACCAGCCTCAGATAGATATGGGAACCGGTGAACTGGGAAACTCTACGGATCAAAGCTCATTTGCTATAAGTTTTAGGCCGGGGCTTTCATATTTTGTTACCGAGAAAGTTGCCCTTGAAAGTACCTTTGGCGACATCTCCTATACCTCGCAAAAGGTAGGAAACTCCGAATCGGACCGATTTAATTTTAACCTGAACCCGAATACACTAACCTTTGGCATATCTCTTTTATTAAGATAACCTGAGTTCGATGTACGAAAAGAACATCATGCCGGAAAAACAGGCCTTAA
>NZ_DBHC01000008.1:144544-177173 GCF_002296035.1 Roseivirga sp. UBA838 | reverse complement strand
GGCTGTTTTTACATACTCAAATGCTCAAAACGAAACGGTGAATGGTAACCTTATAGTGACAGGAAGCGCAACGGTTAATACCAACATCAACTTAGGTAGCACATTAATCTTTTCAGCAGATCAAGGCTTAAATCATACTGCATCAAGGATCATTTTATACAGTCACAATAATTATAGAGGTGCCGGGACATACAGTTATGGACAGACCAGTGATTGGTTTTGGGGTAATCCATATAAGGATCATTCTAATAGGTGGATAATTAGCAAGGCAAGTTCAGGTACAGGTCCAGCGACTGCAAATCCTGATAATGCACTTTTTACTTTAGATGGCCATGGTAATTTGGAATTAGCGAACAACCTAATAGCCAATGGAAATATTGAAACCAAAAAGGTCAAAGTAACCGCCACCCCTGGAAGTGTTCCCGATTACGTGTTCAAGCCGGATTATGAACTGAGAAGCCTACCGGAATTGGAAAGCTACATCAAGGCCAACTCCCACCTTCCGAACGTGCCTAGTGCCAAAGAAGTGGAAACCAACGGCCAGGACGTTGGCGATATGCAGCTCAAACTTTTGGAGAAGATTGAAGAGCTGACCCTGTATATTATTGAACAGAATAAAAAACTACTTCAGTTGGAACAAGAAATTCTTGAACTGAAAAATAAGGGCAAACAGTAGAGATATATTGACTAGATTGCTACTATGAATGGCTTTAAGCACACACATTTACTTCTACTATTGCTAGGATTACTAACCACCAGTAATGTTTTGCTATCTCAGAGTATTGATTTCTCGAATGACAATGGAATTGAAACCTCTTCTGGGGAGCTTCAAACTTCCAACAGCAAATTTTTAAAAGAGCTTAGGCAATTGAGAAAGAGAGGTAAGGCCAGGCTCTCCAAAGAATATCCTGAGTTGTCAGATGAGGAGATTGATAGGCTCATTGAAGAGCGTAAGAACAATCTTGAAAAAGAATTGCATGATACTACGCAGACAGCCTTTACCGATATTCGCAAACAACTGGTTGAAGACATTAAGAAAACGCCTGAAAAATTACCGGTATCGGATGAAGTAAAACAAAGTATCTCCGAGATAAAGGAGTTGGAAGCAATTGAAACCTTAAAGCGCGATAGTCTAAAGGCCAGAGATGTTTTCAATGCTCAGAATCTGAGAAAGGTGAATAAGAGGGCTGCTGAGTTGTTCGAAGATTTAGAGCAGTATAAATCGCAATTCAGCGATTGGGATAAGGAATTGCTGGCTCAGGTAGAGAGTATACCCGAAGCCCAACTGGCCAAAAAGCAAATAGATAAGATGAAAGCTTATAAGCCACTTCCTGAAGGTTACAGACAAAATATGGATCAGTTTCAGACCAACGATTTTGTCAAAGAAAAATTAGAAAGTAAGGCAAAGGAACTAGAAAGCGTTGGAGAAAGCCTACAAGGGAGGTTCGATGATGCTATGGTTAAAATGCAGGAAGCCAAGGAAGAGTTTCCAAGCTTGGAAAGTTTGGAAGAAGCCCCCAAAAGGTACAATCCTTATAGAGATCAGCC
The DNA here is from genome assembly GCF_002296035.1 of Roseivirga sp. UBA838. Lineage (NCBI taxonomy): Bacteria > Pseudomonadati > Bacteroidota > Cytophagia > Cytophagales > Roseivirgaceae > Roseivirga > Roseivirga sp. UBA838. The sequence continues at coordinate 175,625 of NZ_DBHC01000008.1, read as the reverse complement.
TTTTCTGAAAAGGCTTAAGTTTGGAGGTAATCTTACCTACGTTCCCGAAAAACCAGTTTCCATAGATTTTGCTGGCAATGTGATTTACCCAATAAACAAACGTTTAGCATTCGGATTCGAAATAGCAGGAAGAGCTAGGTTGGGGAAAATAGACCAAACCACAACAAATAATGATCTAGCAAAGAATTTGTTAAGCATCAGAAGTATTTCCCGCTATCAAGTGACCCCCGCCCTTTACCTGCAAGCCAATTATGAGGCCACCCAGTATAATTTAACCAACTCACAAGACAACCTATACTCTAGTCTATGGCATAATACTTTACTTGCTGGTATTGGAAGACGTTTTGTGCTTAAGGAGAAAATAAAAATTAATACCACCGTACTTTATGACTTCTTCTATGACCCTTCGCGTAGTCCAAACAAAAGATCATGGGTAATTAGATTAGGCTTTGAGCTCTAACCAGAATTCCTGACTAAGGTTTGCTTGCCTTTATTACTTTCCCTCAACGAGATCTCCACACCATTTCCTTTAACTTAGAGGTTTACTCCTGTGGCCCCATGAAAAAGAGGTTAGTTTCTATTGTGTTGTTGGCTGTTACTTTGTGTTATACCCCGGCTTTCGGTTGGCAAAAAGTCTATTCGGCCAATTGGCAAGAATTGAAGAACCGCCCTTACCCCAAGTGGTTTACCGATGCTAAACTCGGTGTATTTATTCATTGGGGCGTTTATTCTGTTCCCGCATACAGCAATAAAGAAGATTATGCAGAATGGTATTTGCGTGGATTGATGCTGGGTGATTCGCTGAGAACCAACTTCATGAAAAAAAATTATGGCGAAAAATTTACCTACAACGACTTTGCTCCATTTTTCAAAGCAAAACTTTTTAACCCTGATGAATGGGCACATATATTCCACAAGGCAGGTGCAAAATATGTGGTAATGGTTGCCAAGCATCACGATGGTTATGCGCTTTGGCCAAGCCGGTATGCCCGCAACTGGAACAGTATGGAAGTGGGGCCTAAGCGTGATCTGGTGGGAGAACTGACCCGGGCTGTGAAAGACGCAGGACTTAGAATGGGGCTATACTATTCATTGCCTGAATGGAACCACCCATTGCATCGTTGGGATACCGACCCGCATCGTAACATTGGCCCATATGTAGAGCAACACATGATTCCGCAATTCAAAGAGCTTGTCGCCACTTACAGGCCAGATCTGATTTTTGCAGATGGAGAGTGGTTCAATTCGGCTGAAGAATGGCATGCCGCTGAATTAATAGCCTGGTACTTTAATTTGGTGGGAGCAGATGCTGTGGTAAACGACCGGTGGGGCAATGGTAGCGAAGGAATGGGCTTTATTACACCGGAATACAGCTCAGGAATAAAGACCTCAGACAGGCCGTGGGCAGAGGTAAGAGGCCTGGGGCGCTCGTTTGGATTGAACCGATTCGAAAAATTGCAAGCCTACTTAACCGGTACTGAACTTGTACACAGTTTTGTAAGAGCTGTGGCCAATGGTGGGGGAATGATTATTAATGTGGGACCAACAGCTGATGGTCAGATTCCGCTTTTACAGCAAGATCGGTTAATGCAATTAGGCGACTGGCTGGCCATTAATGGGGAAGCCATTTATGGAGCCGAAACGTATACCGTAAGTGGTGAGGAGCGCCAGGTCACTTTGCAGCGAGTGGATGCTCAAATAAACTTTAACTGGGTAAGGAATAGCCCCGGAAGTCCTATAAGGGAAGATGAGTTTACAGCCATTTGGGAAGGATACTTGAGGCCAGACCAAAGCGGCCCGTTCCGGATAGAAGCACTGGCCGATGATGGGGTTCGGGTGTGGATCAATGACCAACTCGTTATTAACCAATGGAAGAATGCGCCCGAGGGAGCCAATGGCTCTGTTATGGATAATGATGCGGTAGTAGTAAGCCAGGGAGTGTTGAGTTTAGAGGCAAACAATAGGTATCCCATACGAATAGAATATTTTGAGAAAACTCACAATGCCCGTCTGGAACTCTACTGGATAACACCCAATGGCAAGAAAGAGGTCATCCCTCAAAAAAATTTACTGGTAAACCTCGCAGGCAATGAAAACGGGTTGAAGGCCACTTACCAATCGCTGCAGCAACACATTGCCTATACACAAAACCGGGGTAATATATATGCCATTACCATGCAATGGCCAGATGATGAGTTGGTTTTGTCTATTCCCCGGCCCAATAGCGAAACCCGAATCAATCTTTTAGGTTATGACTCTATCGACTTGCCCTGGCACTACCGAAAAGGCAAGCTGATTATCGATACCTCCGGTATAAAGTTCAGTCGTGTAGAAGGGAAACATGCCTGGGTTTTTCGTCTGAGTCGGTAGACCTTCCGTTTTTTTGGGTTACACACTTTGCAAAGTTCTGAAAGCAAGGTGCTTTTCGCTAGAATGTCGTTTTTTTTCAATACTCCAGCGATGGCTCTGCTCTAATTTCGTGACTGAATTTCATAAAAATTCATACTCAAAACTTACAACAACAAACATTATGAAAAGCAAGGTCAATTACATGGTGGCATTGGCAGTAGGACTAATAGCCGCTTGCCAACCGCCTGTTATGGAGCAGCAAATAACGGCTCCAATACTTACAGAGCAGCAGGAAATTTTAAAAGGGAAAAAGCTGGTTACCACCATTGGTTGTGGCGACTGTCATTCGCCCAAGGTTTTTACGGCATTTGGTCCGGAAGAAGATAACACCCGTTTGCTCTCAGGGCACCCTCAAAATGAACCACTCCCTGCGGTCAATAAAGAACTGGTAAGCGAATGGGTACTCTTTGGCCACCAAAGCACAGTGGCCGTGGGCCCCTGGGGCGTCTCTTATGCGGCAAACATTAGTTCGGACGAAACAGGAATCGGCAACTGGACTTTCGAGCAGTTTAAAACAGCCATGACCAAAGGCAAATATAAGGGTGTTGAAGCCAGTCGCGATTTGCTGCCGCCAATGCCATGGCCAAACTATGCTCAGCTGGAGGAAGACGAACTCAGGGCTATTTTTAAATACCTCAAATCTACTCCTCCCGTCCGCAATATTGTTCCTGCAGCACGACCTCTCGAAACCTTATAGGTGTTTTTCACTATTCAAGAATCCTAAAATGAATATCAGATACATTACAGCCATATGGATGTGTGCCGAAATAATAAAGCCAAGTGCAATAGCTATCAACTGGTTCGTCAGGCAGGTAGTACAAGTTTTACAACCATTGAGTTAGAGGGGTGCACCGGATGCAAAACAGAGGTTACCTATCAGAAACTCAACCCATAGAAACAGAGAGGTTGCAGCAGTATTCTTTACCTGCTGCAACCTTCTTTGGCAAAATACAGTATTGGCAAAGTCTGGTATTCATTTATGAGGCCTTCTTACTACACTTTTAAACCTTCGGCTCATTTATCAGGAATTGTTAGCCATTATTGGGTAACCACAACAGACTTTGAGCCTAACAGCCTTACCACGGAACAAACCTGTTTGCCTCTGGGTACGGCCGAGTGGATTATTCAGGTAAGAGGAGAGCTTCAATTGGGTAAGATTGATAATGAATGGAGGGTGTTTCCGAGCAACTATGTCGTAGGGCTCATGGACAAACCCGTGCATTGGAAAATGCATGGCAACAGCCAGGTTATCGGCATATCGCTAAAGCCCGAGTGGTTTTCTGCCATTTTCAGTTTCCCGCTAAACAGTGTACACAATGCTTTCATTGAAGCTCAATTTTTAGACAACCCCATATTCTCTTTGCTTAGAAACCACCTTCTTAAAGAAGAGAATTTGGAAAAGCAGGTGGCTTTGGTAGATGAGTTTCTCATTGACTGGGTGGATGAGCAGAAGGTTGCCAATGAGTTTTTCGTAAGAGCAGTGGGAGCCACGCGAACCGGAAACGCTCTTTTCAGCACTAAAGCTTTACGCGATAATTTTTATTTATGCGACAGGCAAATACAACGCTTGTTTAAAAGTCATTTTGGATTGAGTCCCAAGGCCTACGAGCGCATTACCCGCTTCAGCCATACCATTGAGCGCATTACCCAAAACCCCAAACCTTGCTGGAATACCCTGGCCGATGAACTGGGTTATTCCGATAGAGCACACCTGGTTCGGGAGTTTAAATATTTTGCGGGGTTTACTCCGTCTAGTACTAACCTGGCCGATTCGTCCATTCATCGGGTTATGGCTAAGTAGTAAGTTTATTTAAAAAAGTCAGGGGCAATGGCGAAAAGCATTTTTCCCGGTTATTTCCAAATAGGTAATTCCACTGTCAATTTGAAAAAGCAAAATACTCAGCAAATGGGCTTTATCAGTGCCGGTTTCACAGTAAGTTGTTGCTGAACTTCCGTTGCTTACATCTTTATCATTTCAATAAATAAGGTGGCCAGCAATAGCGTAGCAAACAAAAAAAAGAAGAAACGAGGTATCCTGGAGCGCGAAATACTTCGTTGCGTAAAGGCAAGAAAGGCTGTGCTCACCGTGATAATTAGAAAAATTATAATCCACACCAACATCTGTAAGGCTATTGAGTTGATCATAGTGATTCAAAAATCTCTCCAATACCAATTCGACTTAGGGAGACCTTTGGATAGAAAGTTACGCCAGGTCATTTCACCTTTTCAAATAACCCTTGAGCCGTAAAGGTTAATCTGGTCTAAACTTTGAATTAAATAGGGCGCAAACAAGAATAACACTATGCCATTACTCGGAAAAATCATTAAAAAAGCGATAGATGTAGGAGGCCAAATAGCCGAAACGAACGACAGCCCCTCCCAATTGCAGCAAACCATGCTTCGCGAGTTGCTCGAACGGGCGAAAGATACAGTATTTGGCAAGGCCTATGCCTTTGAAGAGCTTCTCCGGTCTGAGACACTTGTGGAAGATTTTCGCAGCCGTGTGCCGACATTTGACTACAAACGGATGAAGGAGGCATGGTGGCACAAAACTATTGAAGGACTACCTGATATTAGTTGGCCGGGTACACCGGAGTATTTTGCCTTGAGCTCAGGAACTACCGGCAACAAGAGCAAGCGCATCCCCGTCACTCAGGAGATGATTGAGGCCATTCGTGAAACCGGTCTGAAACAGGTATTAAGTCTTTCGGAACACGACTTGCCCGATAGTTTTTTTGAGAAACAAATTCTGATGCTGGGCAGCAGCACCGATTTAAAAGAAGTGGATGGGCATTATGAAGGCGAAATTAGTGGAATAAGTGCCAGTAATATACCTTTTTGGTTTCGTGGCTACTACAAACCGGGGGAGGAGATTGCCGGTATAGACGATTGGGACGAGCGAGTGGAAGCCATAGCAAAAAAAGCACCTGAATGGGATATTGGAGCCATTTCCGGTATACCTTCATGGATTGAGCTGATGCTAAAAAAGGTTATCGAATGGAATAAGGTGGAGAGCATTCACGACTTGTGGCCCAATCTGGCGGTGTACAATTCGGGAGGGGTAGCCTTTGAGCCTTACAGGGCTAGTTTCGATAGCCTCACCAGTAAACCCATGCTTTACCTCGATACCTACCTTGCCTCTGAAGGCTTTCTGGCCTATCAGGCCAGACCCAACCAAAATATGGCCATGCAACTCTCTCTCAACACAGGTATCTATTTTGAATTCATACCCTTTGAGGAGAAGTATTTCGATGAATACGGGAGCCCGTTTCCTGAGGCTCCGGCTCTCTCGTTGAATGAAGTTGAGCTAGAGAAAGATTATGCTATTCTTATTTCTACTGTGAGCGGAGCCTGGCGATATAGCATTGGCGACACAGTAAAGTTTACTGATCTGGAGCGAGCTGAAATCAAAATAACAGGCAGAACAAAACACTTTCTCAATGTAGTGGGGTCACAGCTTTCGGTGGCTAAAATGAATGAGGCTATTCAGGAGTTGGAAGAAAGGTTTGGAGCAGAAATTCCTGAGTTTACAGTGGGAGCGGTTCAACGCGAAGGAGAGTTTTATCATTTGTGGTTTTTGGGCCTGGGAACTGCAAAAGACCTCAATGCTCAGGAGGTTTCAGAGGCTCTGGACGAGCTGCTCAAAACCAAGAATAAAAACTACAGGGTGGCCCGGTCAAAAGCATTGAAAGGAGTAGATGTAAGGCTAATTACTGCCGAAGACTTTCACCGTTGGAATGCTGAGAAAAAGCAGAAGGGAGGCCAGGTAAAAACCCCTCGAATGATGAACGAGGAGTCGCTAAAGGAGTTCGAACATTTTTTAGAAGCCTAAAGAGCGGGCTGCGCGTTGTTATGCTGATTGGTTTCTACCATCTGCATAATCTCCTCTGGAGAGAGATATAGCCGCTTCATCTTCTCTTTGTACTTTCTCGGTATCTGGGCATGGCTCAAAATGTAGTTTTTCGTTTTTACAATCATGTCGCCCAGGCCATGCTGCACGGCATATTCATCGGCTTTCCGTTCCGCTCCTTTCACAAAGTGGCCAGACAGCCAATAGTTGAGTCCAAACCAAATCATGCCGGGCACTGACCGGTCTTTATAGTCCATTACATGGCCTAACTCATGCCCCAGCCAGCCAATAAGAACATCTTCAGGAAGGTCTTCAATTTTTAAACTTTCGTTACCTAGTTTTATGAATCGGCTAATGTTCACGTAATAAGCTCGTTCCACCAGCACACCAAACAAACTTTTAATTACCGGCCGGGCACTCATTACCGTTCGGCCATTGGGCTTATTAAAGCGAAAAATGATGCGAACATTTTTTAGCTCCGGGTAAAAAGAAAGCGTCTTCAATGCAGGAAAGTAAATTTCTTCGGGTATGGTTTTCTTATAACCAAAGGTCTCTATAGGTTTCATAACAGTCGTTTTTAATTATATTTAATTCATTACACTTCAAGGCTTAGCCTGCGTTTTTTGGCGGCTACTCCGTAGCAAGCTTCTAAAGAGTATTTTCAATAACTTTATTGCCATTAGATTTTGGGCTCCACAGATTTCGTTTGAGCTATACCACTGATCATGCCATTGAATACAAAGCCATGAAAGGGCCATACGGCCAGCCAATACAGCCTACCCCAAATGCCCTTAGGCCTGAAAGTAGCGGTTTGATGGAGAACATTGTGTTTATCTATTTTGAATTCCAGCCAGGCATCGCCAGGTAGTTTCATTTCGGCAAAAAGCAAGAGCCGTTTATTGGTTTTATCGGCTACAATTACCCGCCAAAAATCGAGCGAGTCGCCCGAGTTGATCGCAGTGGGGTGGGTGCGACCTCTTCTAAGCCCTACACCGCCCACCATTTTATCTATAAGTCCTCGCAACTTCCAAAGCCAATTGCCATAGTACCATCCTCTTTCTCCCCCTATGGACCATAGGTTATTAAGCACAGCAGCTTCATGAGTAACAGGTCTTTGACGGTGATCTTTAAAGCACCCGAAAGAAGGAACTTCAACCAGATCTTCGAACCTCTTGTTAATGGTTTCACTAGACATAGCGTCTTTCCAACTCGATATCAATTGGTTTTGCTTTATGCGCGAAAATGCTCTTCTAACGGCTTCTTCATAAGTAATTAGTTCAATGTCTAGCTGCTTGGTTAGTGTGTTGGGTTTAGCAATTACTTCAGTTTTCATGCTCTCTACCAGGTGTCGCGCCAGTCCGTAAGAGGTTGAGGTTACAAAATATAGCCAGTAGGAGCTCAGTCGAGGGGTTAGTACCGGCACAGACACTATCAATCGCCTGAGGCCTCTTACCCGGGCAAAGCGAAGCAGCATTTCCTTGTAGCTCATTACTTCAGGCCCGGCTATGTCGAAGGTCTTATTGTAAAGGGCCTTGTTGAGTAAGGTTTTGTCGAGTATTTCAAGAATATTGTTCACCGCAATAGGTTGCGATTTGGTTTTGAGCCACCGAGGAGCAATCATTAGAGGTAGTTTTTCTACCAGATCCCTGATTATTTCGAATGATCCACTGCCCGACCCCACGATTATACCGGCTCTCAAAGCAGTGAAGTTATAGGGCCCCCGACTTAGTATTTTTTCTGTGTTAAGCCTCGATCTCAGGTGAGGCGATAGTTCGTTGTCGTTGGCAATTCCACCCAGGTAAATGACTTGTTCAAAGCTTCGCTGGGTGGCAATGGCTAAAAAGTTCTGTGCCATTTGCTTTTCTCTGTCTTCAAAACCATTGCCGGAAACAGACATGGCGTGCATCAGGTAATATGCTGCATCAATGTCTTGAGGGATGTGATTGAGCGTGTCAGGTTTTAGAAAATCGGCCTCTATTGTGGTTAGTTGAGGATGATCGACCAAAGCATGGTTGAATCGGCCGGCATCGCGCACACAGCACACCACCTCTAAATCTCTTTCCAGTAAGAGGTAAAGCAAGCGTTTGCCTATATATCCGTTAGCACCCGTCAGTAATACTTTCATGCTTGGCTCAGGATAAAATTCATTTAGAATATTTTTTGATTCAGCAAATCCCAAAGCCCGAATTTCGGGCTTTGGGAAATATCTATTTTTAATGGATGTTTCAATCTATTCCACCTCTTGCAGTAGAGTTTCAACATTGGGAACAATAATGAATTCAACTCGTCTGTTCAGGGCCTTCATAGCTTCTGAGGTGTTTTTTGCCACCGGGTCGAACTTGCTTTTACCCGCAACCATTAGTTTTTGGGCCGAAACATCATGTTCACGGATCATACGCTCTACAACTGCCATGGAGCGCTCTACCGAAAGATCCCAATTGTTTTCGGGACCAATGAGTGGGTCGCTGTCCGTATGACCTTCCACTATAATCTCCGCATGGCGCATTTGCATAATACCTTCTGCTATTCTATCAACCAGCATTTGGCCTCTATTGTTGATTTTGGCACTGCCCGACTCAAATAATAGCCCTTCATCTACCGAAAGCCGAATCATGCCTTCTTCTACCATCACATCAATACCATAGTCTTTAAAAGTAGCTACAATGGCTTCAGTTTCCTGCTGCCACTCTTCAACAAGCTCGGCTTTATCCGTTTTATCTTCCAATAGCTCGTCTTGAGCCTCAATATTCGCTCTCAACACCGCTATTTGCTCTTGCATTCGATCGTTCTCTTTCAGTAATTCTTCATTGTATTGCAGCAGGTTGTCGCGCTCGGCTACCAACTGTTGCATGCTGGTTTGTAGACTGTCAATGTTACTTGCCTGGGTAGCAATAAGGTCTTTTTGGGCTGAGCAGGAGCTCAGGGCAATAAGAGCCGTTACTCCCAGCAGGCTTCCAATCCATTTGTTTCTATTTCTAATCATCATATCAATTCTTTTTTTTGGTCATTTAAGGAGAAAAGTTCGTGCCGCTTCGAACAAAATATGCTCAGGGCCATTTATTAAGCTGAGGTGTGTAATTTTTTCTACAAAAGCGTTGTGTAAGACACTCAATAGAATGGAAGCTAAAGCACATGTTTTAATTGTTGACGATGAGGAAGATATAGGCCTGATGCTCTCCCGGTTGCTTCAAAAGACAGGCTATCATACAGAATTTTGCACCAGTGTGGCTGAGGGGCGAATAAAGCTGAAACAAAAAAAATACGACCTGTATTTTCTTGACCTGAACCTGTCTGATGGCAGTGGCTTTGATCTTATTCCGGAAATCAGGCAACAGCCTGAGGTTTCAGGCATAATTATTATTAGTGCCTATGATGGATTGCAAGAAAGAGAGCGGGCAAAAGCTTTTGAGGTGAACGCTTTTGTGAACAAGCCCTTCAATAAAAAAGAAATTTTAGAAGCAGTAAGCCAGATACGTTTATGAAGAAGATACTCATAATAGATGATGACAGAGAAATATGTCTCCTTTTGAGAAAATATCTGACCAAAAAGGGTTTCGAAACCCATGAAGCGCTGAGCGGAAAAGAAGCCGAAAAATGGCTAAAGAAGCAGGAGGTAGATTTAATTCTTTGCGATTTTAAACTGCCCGATTACAATGGTCTTGAAATGCTGGAGAAGATTAAGATTATAAGGCCAGCTGCCAAAGTGATCATCATTACCGGCTACAGTGATGTGCGCATAGCCGTGGAGGCACTCAAAAAAGGAGCTTTTGAATATGTAACCAAGCCGCTCTATCCCGATGAAATAATGCTTACCATTACCAATGCGCTGGAAACAGAGCATAAGCAGGCAGCGCCTGTACCCAAAAAGCCCTCGAGGCCGGAGGTAAGCAAAACGGACTTTATCTCTGGCAAAAGCCTTTCAGCTCAGAAGGTGAATAAGCATATTGAACTTATTGCCCCTACCGATATGTCGGTGATTATCTTGGGAGAAACGGGTACCGGAAAGGAGTATGTTGCGCGCGCCATTCACCAAAAGAGTGCTCGTTCTGGAGCACCGTTTATTGCAGTAGACTGTGGAGCTCTGCCCAAAGACCTGGCCGGGAGCGAATTGTTTGGACATGTAAAGGGGGCTTTTACCGGGGCCCTGCGCGACAAGAAAGGCTGTTTTGAGTTGGCCAATGAAGGCACACTTTTCTTAGATGAAATTGGTAATCTGAGCTACGAGAATCAGATAAAGCTGCTGCGCGTATTGCAAGAGCGAAAAGTAAAACCTCTGGGAGGCAGCCAAGAACGCAAAGTAGATGTTCGCATTATAGTGGCCACCAATGAAGACTTGAAAACAGCCGTTCGAAAAGGCGAATTCAGAGAAGATATTTATCACCGTTTAAACGAATTCAAAATTGAGCTTTCGCCCTTGCGAGAGCGCAAGGAAGATATAGAAGTGTTTGCCTTACATTTTCTTAAACTGGCCAATGAACAGTTGCGAAAAAATGTGGAATCTATAGACAAGAGAGCACTCAAAATACTAGAAAACTACACTTGGCATGGCAATTTGCGAGAGCTCAAAAACGTAATTAAAAGAGCTGTTCTGTTGTGCGATGGGCCTGCTTTGAGCAAAGAACATTTGCCCGAAGAAATAACCTTTCCGGTAGAAGATGATCAGCCCGACTTTGAAATACTCATAGATGGAGAAGCCCCTCCAAGCCTAAAGGCAGTAACCGAAGCCGCTGAAAAAACGGCCATTATCAACGCCCTGAAGCGAACCAATAACAATAAAAGTAAGACGGCAGAAGTCTTGCAGGTAGACCGAAAAACACTCTACAACAAGCTAAAAGCATATAACCTCTCATGACACTCACAGAAGGCGAAAAACTACTGAAGAGTATTTTAAACACTACTCCCCATGGCATTGTGGCTCTTAAGGCCGTACGCAACACCAAAGGGGGTATTGAAGACTTTCAGGTACAACTTATTAATGCGGAGGGCCTGAACATACTGGGGCGTTCGGCAGAGGATATTGAAGGAGCAGGTTTTTTAGAGAGCTTTCCCGGGCAGGTAACCAACGCTCTTTTCGATTCCCTCAAAGAGGTGGTAGAAACAGGTGAAAGACTTAAACGCGAAGTGCAATTTCGAAGAGGGCAGGAGTCCCTTTGGTATTCCATTCATGCCACACGGTTTGCCGATGGGCTCACCATTAGTTTTGTAGATGTATCGGAAGAGAAACAGCATGCCCTGGAGCTAGGCCAATCCGAGGCCAAGTATAGGCAACTCTTTGAGGAGAGCATGGACTCTATTTTTCTCATGAACAACGAATATCTTATTCTGGAGTCCAATGCATCCATGCTTCAACTGTTTGGTTACGACCAAAAAGAGATACGTTTTCTGAGCCTTTCCGAGCTGTTTTCTGATGAGGAAACCTTCTGGCACTTCAATAAACAGTTGTATAAAAACAACAAGGTAGAAGAGTTTGAGGCCGAAATGCGTATGGCCAACGGACAAACTGTAGTTTGTCTTATCAACCTGGTAGCTCTAGAGAAAAGCCAGGCCCAGGTAGGGCTCTATCAGGGAGTCATTAAAGATATCAGCAAGCGCAAGCAAGCCGAAGCCGAATTGTTACTGGCAGAGAAGCTTTCCATGACCGGTAAAATTGCCCGCAGCATTGCCCACGAGGTACGCAATCCGCTAACCAATCTGAGCTTGGCTCTGGAGCAACTCAAAGACGAAGTGCCCGAACACCTGGAAGATGCAGAACTTTACTTCAACATCATAGGTAGGAATGCCAGGCGCATAGAAGAACTCATTTCAGGGCTGCTCGAGTCTTCCAAACCCAAAGCCCTTAGCTTGGAAAACAGTCAAGTCAATGAAGTAGTAAAAGCCGCTGTGCAGATGGTTGAAGACCGCATTAACCTGCAACAGATGAAACTGGAGCTGCAACTTCATGAGGGGTTGCCGGCAGTAGCGCTTGACAAAGACCAAATGAAAATGGCGTTGGTAAACCTTATGATTAATGCCATAGAAGCCATGAAAGCAGGCGAAGGTGTTTTGCGGGTGAGCACCCTGCAACAACAACAGCACATTCTTATTCACATAGAAGACAACGGTAAGGGCATTTCTAAAGAAAACCAGAAGAAACTCTTCGACCCATTTTTCACGGCCAAAAAAGGAGGCATGGGGCTGGGGCTCACCAGCGTTCAGAACATTGTACAAAGCCACCTTGGCGAGATAAAAGTAACGAGCGAAGAAGACCAGGGTACCCGTTTTACCATATCCATCGCTCTTTAGTTCGTAGCGGCAATTCCACAACATTGAGGAACTCCCTTCCCGAAAGTTTCTGCTATACCTCTCTTTTGGGGCGCCAGGGCATACTGGAACGGTATTGGCAACACTTAGGGCAGAAACAAACGAAAAAAATATATGGATAACGGAGTAGCAACTAAAATACATTCAGAAACTAAGAAAAGAGCCTATTCACGATTGGGCTATACGAAATTGGAAACAGCCGAAATTGTTGAAGCCCTCAATAAATTATTGGCCAATTACAGTGTACATTATCAAAAGCTGAGAAACTTTCACTGGAATGTAAAAGGAGCCGATTTTTTCGACATCCATGAAAAGTTCGAAGATCAGTACAACGATGCCAAAGTGGCCATAGACGATATCGCAGAGCGTATAAGAGTGTTTGGTCAAACACCCTATAGTACTATGAAAGAATATCTGGACGAATCGGAAATTAAAGAGTCCAGCTCAGACCTTACAGCCATGGAAATGGTTTCCGAAATTCTGAAAGACTATGAGATTTTGCTGGAACACATGTTCAATGTGATTAATGTCGGACTCGATAAAGGTGATAGCGGAACTGTAGATATGATGAACGCTATGGTGAAGAAAACGGAGAAAAATCACTGGATGTTTACCGCCTTTTCAAAGAAATAATTTTTGAGTCAACCTTTTGTATTAGTGAGGTTAATAAGTAGACAGAGCCCTTCGGAGCATTTGTTCCGAAGGGTTTTTTGTGGATAATATTCCACACTTGCTCACGCCAATATTCTACACAGCAAAGGCCTTCAACCTCACAGAAAACACCAAAACGCATATTTCGGGATTGGTATGGATTTTTTGAGCCTTATGGCGAATTAGAATACCAATGAAACGATTTCTCGAAAGTAACTGGTCACAAATAGCCCCACGGCTCAGAAGTCGCTACGGCCAGCTGAGCGAACGTGATTTGCATTGGGAAGATGGGGAAGAGAATGAGCTGCTCCGAAGGTTAGAGCGTAAGCTCGATTGCGACAGACAAGAGCTCTTTCGTGAGATGAAAGCATTAATAACCAAAAAATAAAACACTGTGGATTTTAACATATCAAAAGCAATCAACATAGTAATAGAGAAGGTAGAAGGATGGCTCGAACTACTTACCAATATGCTGCCCAATTTTGTGGTGGCCATTTTAGTGCTCGTTCTCTTTTATTTTCTTTCTAAAATGGTGAGGTATGGAGCCCGAAAAGTTATGGCCCGATTTATTGAACAGCCTGCCATAATTGGTCTTCTTTCTACCATTATTTCCATTCTGGTCATTGGCTCTGGGTTGGTTATAGCCCTTAACCTGTTGCATTTGAGCAAGGCAGTTACCTCCTTACTAGCCGGTGCAGGTATTGCCGGTTTGGCTATTGGATTCGCCTTTCAAGACATTTCTGCCAATTTTATTTCAGGAATAATTATGGCCTTTAAAAAGCCGCTGAGTGTGGGCGATATTATAGAAACTAACGGCTATATGGGCTTTGTCAAAGACATACAGTTAAGAGCTACCGTTATAGAGACATTTCAGGGCTTACACGTCATAATTCCTAACCGACTGGTTTTTCAGAATGCGCTCACCAACTATACCAAAACTTATAGGCGTAGGGTAGACCTTTCCGTTGGAGTTTCTTATGGCGATAACCTGGAGCGAGTTAAAGAAATAGCCAGAGAAGCCGTTCTCAAAAATGAATACCTCACTTCAGAAAAAGACGTAAACGTGGTTTTCGAAGAGTTTGGCGACTCCTCCATCAACTTTAGGGTAATGTTCTGGATCAACTACTCTCCACAAGACCCCAACTACCTGCAGGCCAGGAGCAGCGCAGTAATGGAAATTAAAAAAGCCTTCGATGCCAACGATATTACCATTCCATTCCCTATTCGTACGCTCGACTTTGGTATTAAGGGAGGCGAAAAACTAAACGGCCACCTTAAGGAGCTCCAAGCCTGAACAGCCAGAGTGGTACGACCTTTGAAACTTTAGCAAACATCATTTAAACCAAAAAGAAAATAAACATGAAACGATTAACCGTAACTATTTTATCAATTGCCTTGGTCACTATGGGTATTGTGGCCTGCGGCAACTCATCAAAATCTGAATGGGAGAAAGAAAAGGCCGAGATTCAAGCAAAGATAGATGAAGCTCTGGCCGATGTGGGTAACGCCCTGGAAGAAGTAAACGCAGACTTAAAAGATGCTTCGGAAGATGTGGCCGAAAATCTAAGAGAAAAGAAAGATGAATTGCTCGACCGTAAGTCTGCTTTGGAAAGAGCCAAAGAAGACGTGGCCAATGCCACAGAAGAGACCTGGAACGACACCAAAAAGTGGGTGGAAAGTACGTTCAATGATATTGAAGACTTCTTTAAATCAGGCAATGGCTAAAATTACCCCTAAGCATAAAAAAGAGGCTGACTCGTGGTAACGAGACAGCCTCTTTCGTTTAAACCCCTGAGGGTTAGTAGCCCAGTAGCTGTAAAAACAGCGATATCACAAAAAGGACTACGAATATGAAGAACAGGAATTTGGCAATTTTAGAAGAGGCTGTAGCCACACCTCTGAAACCAAACAAACCTGCTATGATGGCTACAATAAAGAATATAATGGCCCATGTAAGCATAGTTTCAAAAGTTTTAGTTGAACATAGTGTGTGCGCCTTGCACACCTTATTGATTTCAAAAATTCAACCAAAACAACAGACCATGTGTATGTGGCTGAAGGGGCAGCTTGTATCTCAAAGCCTTTTCAAATTGAGAAATCCGCTGTCAGAAATAGAATTATTGCAGGCGTTGAAGCCCGACAGGGAAAACACAAATCATTTTTTTTGATGATTTAGATCAGCCAATAAGAAAGGAATTGAAAGTAGATTGAAGTACACTTAAAAAAGGAGGTTGTTATGAAAAAGATTGTTGTACCCATAGATTTTTCTGCCTGCGCCAGAAATGCGTTGGCCAATGCCATTAAGATTGCCGAGCGGGCCAACTTTGAGTTGGTGTTGTTTCACTCGGTAGTCATGCCTCTTGGCTTTGCAGAGGGAGCTCCCGTGGCAGGTGTAGAATACGGTTTAGATGAGCTGCAGGAAAGAGCCCAGGCCGATATGAATAAGTTGGTTGAAGACTTTCCGCAGTTGGAAAAGCTCAAACACAAAATACATATACTCTATGGCCCTCTGCACGAAGGCATCAATGAAATTAATGATGAAGGGCAGGTGGCCATGGTAGTTATGGGCACCCATGGTGCTACCGGCTTTGCCAGAGCACTAATTGGTAGCAATGCCTACCATGTAATGAAACACGTGCCTGTGCCTGTAATCGCTCTGCCGGAAGATGCCGACATTACGCGAATGACTCACATTGGTTTGGCCGGAGACTTCTTATCTGTTCCAAACCCCGATCTTATTCATGTAGTAGTCGATTTGGCCAAAGCTTTCTATGCTCAAATTCATGTCATTCATATCGATACCGGTGAGGTTGATAAGAAAGACCAGATAGATATTGCCAGACGAATGGAAAAATATGTGAAGCATACCAATCATAGTTTTCATTTTAGAAAGTATGAAGATGTGGAGGAAGGACTGCAACAAACAGCCAAAGAGCTTAACATACACCTGTTGGTAATGATTGCCCGTCATCATGGTTTCTTTGAGCGACTACGCCACAGCAGTCACACCAAAAAAATGGTATTAGATATACCGCTTCCTCTAATGGTCTTGCACGAATAGGAACCTTAGAAAAACCTAAGCCCCATTTGGAGCCTCCAGCTTTGCCGGGGGCTCAGTACTTTCAGGCCAATGCCGTTATTGAGTGCATCTATGGCACAGGTCATGGGTTCTAAGGCAATAGCGTCTTCGCGCGTTTTATAAACCTGCAGAAAAGGAAAGTTAAAGTCTTGCCAGAGCTCCAGGGTACCCTGATTGGGGAAGCTGAGGAACACACCGTTTTTCTCTTCCATTTTTAGAAGCCGAAAGCAGGTGTCGAAGCGATGCCCATGGAGCCATTCAAAATTTTTAAAGTCGTTAAAAGGCCTTTCCTTACCTGTGGGCAACATGAGCTCATCAACCTCCATCTGCGTCACAGGAGGGAGTTTGAGACGGGCAGATGGTGTCATACTCAGGTTGAAATAAGGATGCCAGCCCAGTCCACAGGGCATATCTGCTTCTCCCAGATTTACCACTTCAATGCTCAGTATCAGCTCGGCCTCGCCCTTTAGTTGGTAGCAGAGCCGGAGTTCGTAGGGAAAAGGGAAACCCGGTTGGTCACCTTCGTAGGAATAGGCCAGTTCCAGACAGTTATCTTCTTTTCGGGCTATCTTAAAGGCCTGGTCATGCACTAGCCCGTGCAATGCATTTGGTAACCCATCCAGATCGTTAGTGGCTAGTTCATACCTGCTCCCCTGAAACTGGTAGCGGCCTCCGCTGACCCTGTTGGGAAAGGGAAATAGCCAGGAACCTTCGAACAGATAGGTTTTACTGTGGTGAATTAGGGGCAGGAGGTTTTGCCCCTTGCGGCAGGTCCACTGCATAAGTCCAGCTCCCCGTTTACAGTCCACTACTATGCTGTTTCCGTTATACGATAATTCTTCCATAAGGCATGCGCTTGCTCATTTTCAAAGTCTACCACCAGGGAAGGGGCAACTTTAGGTCGGCAATGGAATCAATCACTAAATCAGGTTTAAAAGGATAATCGTTGAGATCGTCTATTTTGGACATACCACTAAGGGTAAGTATCGTATTGTAGCCCACTTGAACACCTCCCTGAATATCTGTGGCCAAGGTGTCGCCAATCACTGTTACTTCTTCCGTAGCCAGTCCAATGTGTTTTCTGGCCTGGCGCATCATTACAGGGCTGGGTTTGCCTACAGAGAAAGCAGTTTTACCGGTGGCAGCTTCTATCATAGCTACAATACCCGCAATGCCCAGATTATTCCAGCCCGGCTTGCGGGGAGACGGATCCAGATTAGTTGCAATAAGCTTGGCTCCATCCAGAATAAAGTCAATAGCCTTTCTCACCATCTCAAGCGTAAAGTTGATGCCTTCGCCTACCACCACAAAGTCCGGGTCGTTCTGCACCAGTGTAAAACCATGCTCATGTAGACTGGAAATTAACCCCCCTTCTCCCAGTACATAGGCCGTGCCTTTGGGAAACTGCTGCCCCATGAAATGAGCCGTTGCCATGGCTGATGTATACACATTTTCTGGCTCTACATAAATGCCCATTTTAGATAGTTTACGCACCGCATCCAGAGGAGTACGCTGGCTGTTGTTTGTCATAAAAGTGAAGGGAATGCCTTCCTTTTGCAGTGTTTTAATGAATTTGTCAGCTCCGGGAATCATTTTGTTTTCCACATAAATAACCCCGTCCTGATCGATTAAGAATCCTTTTGGCATTTTATACTTCTTTGAAAATATGACCACGAATTTTTTCTACCAGTTGCGCACTTTTCAGGCTTTCATTCAGCGAAACCCTGGCCGATTGCCTGTCGCCACGTCTTATACAGTCTCTCACTTCTATAATTTCATGGGCATAACCAGTACTTAAAAAAGGCAACTCTACTTTTTCTATCACATCGCCTTTTACTATCTCAAAACTTTGTGCTTTCCAAAAGAGAGGCAGGCGTATAAATCCGTCTTGTCCGTATATGCAGGCCTCTTTGTTTGTGCCTGTGGTTACACTGGCAAAAAGCTGAGCCAGGGCTCCCTCTGGGTAAGAAAGTTGTACCTGTACACTTTCATCAACTCCTGTACGGCCAACCCGGGCCGTTACCTGAATCTGCTCAGGGTGCCAGCCAAAAAGATCGGCAGCCATAGTTAAAGGATACACTCCCACATCGAAAAAGGCCCCTCCGGCCAGCTCAGGATTCAATAAACGACCGTGCGCGGTAAGCTTATCTTCAGACCTAAAGCCAAAACTGGCTGTGAGGTAATTAAGCGGCCCAATAGCGCCTGCTTTTGCTCTTCTCAAGGCTTCATTATAGGCCGGTAAAAAGCGTGTCCACATGGCCTCCATTAGAAACTTGCCCGATGCTTCGGCCACCTCCGTCATTTTTCTTATTTCATGGCTGTTAACCCCCATGGGTTTTTCGCAAAGCACATGCTTGCCGGCTTTAAGAGCCGCAATGGTGTTTTCACAATGAAAATTGTGGGTGGTGCTTATATAAACCACATCCACTTTTGGGTCTTGTAGCAGAGCCTCATAGCTGTCATAAACCTTTACATGAGGAAACTCCTGCTGCAAAGTCTGTGCATTCGAACGCGATGCAAAGGCATAAGGTACTTCGCCTTCAACAGCCAAAAGACTCTCTAAAAACTTGCGGGCAATTCTTCCAAAACCAATAAATCCCCAGTTCATATTTCTAAGTTCTGTATTTCTGGCAATAAGCCTAAGGAAAATATTTAATTCTTGTTTTGTCCCTTTTAGGTATGAATTTGCCGGTTTTCGAGCGATAGCTTTAAGGCCTGCCAACGGGAAAAAGTAGGGTAATTTTTAGCTTGTTCGTATGATTGATGTACAACACAGAGGCCTATCAGAGTACTGTGCTCCTAAAGTGAGCAATAATTGTTAAATTTTATTGACCAAACGACACGACCATGAAATCACTTCATTTTTCATGCAGGGAATTTTTTTGCCTTATACTGCTTGTCCTCCTTTTGCCGCTGCATACATATGCCAATAACACCCCGGCATGGGCACAAAATCTGGAATTCGAGTTTTTGACCCAGCGTACCATTCGTTGGTCGCTCGATGGGCAACCAAAACTTAGAGTTCAAATAACCAACAATGGAAACGATGCAGTAACCAATATTGCTTTTGACTTTAGGGCCGATGATCAGCCACAAAACTTTCCCGGCTGTGCCACTTTTCCTAATGGAGGCTTTATTAATCTGGAACCTGGTGAGTCTACCGTAGTTTCTGTATGGTCCAATTGCTATTTTGGCGATGGTCTTCAGTTACCTCAGGGTACTTCTGAGCATGTGGGTGAATTCAGGTTTGAAAAGGCAGGAGAGCAATTTGCCTTGAGAGAATCTTTTACCATAATAAACGATGGCGGCCGAACAGAGCCGGCACTAACGGATGGTGATAATATGACTATTGCCGGTACCATTCGAATAGCCGGAGGCTATATGCCGCAAGCCAACCTGAAGGTTAAAACTATTAAAAGCCAGGAGTACAGTGTAGAAACCCGGCCTGCCGGAGAAGGACTCCTTAGCTTTGAGTTTGAGGCTGCCGACCGATCTGACTGGTTTTTGGTTTTGAGTGGAAATGTGCAGGATATGCCCAATGTAAATTTCCCTAACAAAACAGTTAAAGTAGCCTCTTTTGACGACCCGACAAAAATTGAGATTGATTGGGCTCCTCTAGACTATGAGTATCAGGTGGAGTTCAGTCTTACACAAGCCATTGTAACCCCCACCGGCTTTTGGAGGGGGGCGGTTTCAGAGCAAGAAAGAACAGTCGTGTTTATTCCTGGCCAGGAAAATTGGTTCGGAAATTCCGATACAGAGAAAAACGTCTACAGGGTTCAGTCCACCATTTACAAATACAATTTTGATGGACAAAAACTATGGGAGTATCAGCCCGGATACGAATGCTGGGGAGGCGATATGAGCCCTGATGGTTCTAAAGTAGTCTATCAACTTGTTCCAAATGGTGGAACTTACGGTGTTGGAGTGCTCAATGGAGAAGATGGCTCTCTGCTTTGGAAGAAAGAATTTACTCAGCTTAATTCTTCTGCCAGGGCTATAGAAGGTCTTGAGGCGGTTCTCAGTAACGATGCCTCTCTGGTAGCTGTGGGAACGGTACCAACCGGAGTGGTTACACTTTTTGATGCCAATACCGGTGACATTGTCAGGCAGGTGCCTAATGCACCCGATCAGGGAGACAACTGGGGTCAAATACGCTTTCTGGCTTTCGATGAGGCCGATGAGTACCTCTATGTGGGTTCAGGAGATAACCACCTGAGAAAGGTGAGGGTGGCCGATGGACAACTCATCTGGAAGGCATTTATTGGTGGCTGGCCTTTTGTAAATGGGCTTAAATTTTCATCGGATGGTTCCTTTATAATTACCGGCACCAAATCGTTCGACCAGGCGCGTGTAGATGTGGCTACAGGAGAAACGGTTTGGATTAACGATACAGGTTCGCTCGAAGCAGAGCTTTCTGATAACGATCGGTATGTGGTGAATTTTGGCGGAGACATGATGGATGCTGAAACAGGCGAATACATTGCCTTTTTGAGGCAAGGAGCTGAAACTCACTTTTTTGCCAACGATGAACTGGTGGCCAAGCTGGATCGCAATGTCCAGGTCTTTTATCAGAACGGGAAACAAATGATGGGCTCGGAGCCAAGTGGCGGAGGCCAGGGTGGAGGGGAGCAGTCGCAATGGTCTTACATGAGTGCCGATGGATCGCTGGCCATTATTGCCTATCGTGATATGGTAACCGATCCGGGGAATCAGGTAGGAATAGCTTTCTACTCGGGGGCCGTAGAACGGGTAAGTCTGGATCCGAACGATGATCCCACAGATATTTCGCTCAGTGCGGCCAGTCTGGACGAAAACAACGAAAGCGGAGCAGAGATTGGCCTGCTTGCAGTAACAGACCCGGATTCGGAAGATACCCATGAGCTGGTGCTTGTAGAAGGAGCTGGAGACAACGATAAGTTTGCCATTGATGGCAATAAACTGCTGGCGCAAGAGGTACTCAATTATGAAGAAAAGAGCCGTTATACTGTAGTCATAAAAGCAACCGACTCTAATAACGCTTCTTTTGAAAAGAGTTTTATTGTAACGGTCAATGACATCAACGATGCGCCAACAGGTATTGAGCTGAGCGAGGATGAGGTGGCTGAGAATCTGGATGCAGGAGCAACCGTGGGTAGCTTATCGGCTACGGACGATGACGCGAATGATACCCACACCTTTAGCCTGGTTTCCGGACAAGGTGATACGGATAATGCTTCGTTTACCATTGAGGGAGGAGTAATTAAAACTGCTGATCTTTTCAACTTTGAGGCAAAAAACGAGTACTCGATTTTAGTGAGAGCGGAAGATAGCGAAGGGGCAACCTTTGATCAGCAACTCACAATTGCCATTACCAATACCAACGATGCACCTACAGATATTGCACTGAGTAACGCGACCGTTCAGGAGCAACAAGATGCGGGCACTGAGGTAGGAACCTTTTCAACAACCGATGAAGACGCTGAAGACACCCATACCTATTCGCTAGTGGCGGGCGATGGCGACACCGATAACGCCAGCTTTTCCATAGCAGAAAACAGCCTGCTCACCACGGCCTCCTTCGATTTCGATTCGCAGTCTTCTTACTCCATTCGGGTTCGCTCGGCCGATGCTTCCGGACAAGCGGTAGAAAAAGCTTTTACGGTAACCGTTGAAGTAATTACCGGCCTGGAGGTTGATCCTGAAATTCTGGAAGGCGCTTATCCCAATCCCGTATCGGATGTGATTACCATTAAAATGGCCTCGCAAGCCTTTCCATTTCAGATGTCAATGTTCGATTTGGCAGGGAATACCGTATTGCCTACGCAAGAGGTACAGGCAAAGGAGTCGCAAATCAATGTTTCTCGTTTTCAGGAGGGCATATATTTACTGAGCATTCGAGATGCCAAGGGCAAGGTAGTACGCAAAAAAATTCTGGTGGTGCGCTAAGCAAGCTCCTATTTCGTACTGCATGTGCCGATTGGTAACTGAAAAATAAATCCTTCATTCTAAAAAGAGTTTCTCGCTCTAATTGGAATGAAGGATTAAATGGATTATTCCATCAACCTTCGGTTAGACTTAGCCTTTAACCAATTTGCTCAAATAATCGGCATTGTCTTTTGCGCTTTGCAGGGGTGTAGTGCCATCGTATTTCTCCTGTTCAACTATGAGGTGTTCCATTCCATATTGCCTGGCGGCTTTCAGAATGGCTGGGTAGTCGATGCTACCAGTACCCAAAGTGCAGCTGGCATCGTGGGTGGTTGCATTTTTCTCCCGGTCTTTCACATGCGAAAGCTTAAATCGGTTGGGGTATTTTTTCATCCATTCTATGGGATCTTCATTGGCCGTTACCACCCAGTATATGTCCATTTCAAAGTCTACCAGATTGGTGTCAGAGTCTTTCATAAAAATGTCTTGAGGATACACCCCGTCTAACTGGGTAAAACTGTAGGCATGGTTGTGGTAGGCAAAACGCAGACCATTGGCTCGGCATATTTCCCCTTTCCGGTTAAAATCTTCAGTAGCACTTTTATATTCATCGAGCGTTTGCATACTTCGCCAGGGGCAAATGAGGTACTTCATGCCAATTTCTCCCGCTTCGGCCGCTTTGCGTTCAAAGTCTTTGTCAATGTCGCAATGGCTGGCCACTATTTCCATACCCAGCTCGCCCATGTAGGCTTTAAACTCTTTATTGGTCATGCCCCAAAACATGCCTTGAGGTCCCTCGTAGCTTTCTATTTGCTTATAGCCAAAAGAGGCCAACTGAGCTAATACTCCTCTGGGGTCTTTGGGAAAATCTTCGCGTAAGGTATATAGCTGAATACCAAAAGCATTGCTTGCGGTTACTTCAGCTTCTTTCTCGGTAGCGCAGGCATAGGGCGCTAGTGCCAGACCGGCTGCAAAACCACCGGCTTTTTTCAAAAAGTTTCTGCGTTTCAGTGTCATAGTATTAAGGTTCAGTGTTGAATATACAAAATGACTACATTAATTAGATGAAGCTAAGAATAGTTGGCCCTTTGTAGTATGCTTTTCCCTTTTGTATCCCTGTTTCTGGCATTCTTGTTTATGATAGTAAAGATTGTATTGCATATATACTATTTACTCAAGGGAGGGGAAATAAAGGGAGTTGATGATTTTACCTCTGGACACTTTTTGGAAGTGTTTGGCCCTTGGTTTATGAGGTACAGGCTTTTGGAGAATGAGGTTGAGGGGCTAAGAGAGAAAGCTCTCTGAGTGAAGGTCTTCGTAGGGTTGTATTACTTCGCTCTCCTTTTATTTGTTCTGAGTATCAGTTTGTGGTGAGAAGTTCGATAAGATCAGGCTTGCCATGCATCTTGTCTGCCTATGTGGATGTCTAAGTCTGATTGTTTTCATTCTGAGCGATGTCGAAGGATCTGCTCATTGTTTGTAACTGGCTAGTATCTGTGTGGTAGGTAAACTTGTGTTGTGGAAAAATGAATAACAAAAAAGCCATCTGCTTTCACAGATGGCTTTCAATATTTTGTTGGGTTTATTTAACCTCCGAAGTCGTCAAAAGAAACGTTTTCATCAGGCACACCCCAATCGTCACACATTTTGAGAACCGCTGCGTTCATCATTGGAGGTCCGCAGAAGTAGAATTCTATTTCTTCAGGGGCATCGTGTTTGCTCAAATACTGGTCTATAACCGCCTGGTGAACAAAGCCGAGGAAACCGTCTCCTTCTTTATCGTGAATATCTTTCTTCACTTTCCAGTTGTCTTCAGGAAGAGGCTCAGAAAGCACCACAAAGAACTGGAAGTTAGGGAACTCTCTTTCTATTTTCCTGAAATCTTCCAGGTAGAAAAGCTCTCTCTTAGATCTACCACCGTACCAGTAGGTTACTTTTCTTCCGGTTTTTAGGGTGTGGAAGAGGTGGAAGAGATGAGATCGCATTGGAGCCATGCCGGCACCACCACCAATGTAGAGCATCTCTGCATCGGTAGGCTTAATAAAGAACTCTCCGTAAGGTCCTGAAATGGTTACTTTGTCGCCAGGCTTTCTGGTAAATACATAAGAAGAGCAGATACCCGGATTCACATCCATCCATTTGTTGTTTGCTCTGTCCCAAGGTGGGGTAGCAATACGGATGTTCAGCATAATGATGTTTCCTTCAGCCGGGTGGTTGGCCATAGAGTAAGCTCTGAACACGGGTTCTTTATTCACCATTTTCAGATCCCACAGGTTAAACTTATCCCAGTCGCCCTTAAACTTGTCCGGGCCGGCAGGGTCTTCCGGATGAGGTTTTATGTCAATATCCTTAAAGTCGCAGGTAATTGGCGGAACGTCTACCTGAATATAACCTCCCGCTTCGAACTCAAGGTGTTCTCCTTCAGGAAGCTTCACCACAAATTCTTTAATGAAAGATGCCACATTGTAGTTAGAAACTACTTCGCATTCCCATTTCTTAATACCGAAGATTTCTTCCGGTATTTCAATGCGCATATCCTGCTTCACTTTTACCTGGCAAGAAAGTCTAACACCTTCTTTTTGTTCGGATCTGCTCAAGTGGCCTACTTCTGTAGGCAACACATCTCCTCCTCCTTCTTTCACTGTACACTTGCACATGGCGCAAGTTCCTCCACCACCACATGCGGATGGGAGGAAAATCTTCTGACCCGATAGTGTGTTCAAGAGGGTAGAACCTGCCGAAGCAATTACGGGATTCTTCTCATCTCCGTTGATGATGATTTTAACGTCTCCCGACTGCACCAGCTTTGATTGTGCATAGAGCAGAATCAGAACCAATAGCAAGATTACCACAGAGAACGCAACTATTGAAGTAATAATGATAGATGACATCTACTAAGCGATTTTAAATCAATATTTTGTGTTATAGCCAGACTGGCCGTTAGGGCTACAAATATATTGACTAAAAGATTAAATCAGTAAGAGAACCTGAAAAAAGATAGTTGTCCGGAAAATGGCCTAAACAGTGATTCTTTCCCTGATTTTTTGTCCTTTCTTTAGTTCTGAAATTTCCTCTTTTAAGTCAGATACACACAGGTTGCCCAGACTGGTCTGACATGCTTCTGCTGTGAGAACTACATTAATATTGGGATTGTTTTGCCATTGGCTTTGCTGAAGCTTGCCAATACAAACGTGCCCCACAATATAGCAGTGATCAAAGCTGAAGTATTTCTCCTGAATGTTTTCAAAGTCGGTAAGATCTACTTCTTCCGGTGAATTATAGCTGACATATACTTGCACGGGCGATTGATTACTGAAAGGTAGCTGACCTAAGTTATAGTGTTTTTTATACTCATACTTATAGTCGTAGCTCAATGCCGATATATCGGAGAGTACGGCTGCTCCGGTTGGCAAGCTTCCGGCTCCTTTGCCAATGAATAATTGTTCATCGCAAAATTCACCATGAATGGTCACTGCATTGAACTCATTTTCAATGCTAGCCAGGCTGTGATTAGGTTCTACAAATTGAGGGATAACAAAGCCATATACTTTGTCACCAATTCTGCGTGCCTGGGCTACCAGCTTAATGGTCAGACCATGAGCTCTGGCATACTCCAGGTCGGCCGCTTTAAGGCGGTCAATACCCAGATTGGTAATGTCGTTTGGGTGCACATGAATGCCAAAGGCATGGGTAAGCAGAATACTTAGTTTGTATTTGGGGTCATAGCCCTGAACATCCAGCGTGGGGTCACTTTCGGCAAAGCCGAGTTCCTGAGCTTGTTTAAGAGCTTTAGGGTAGTCGATCCGTTCATTAAATATTTTAGTGAGGATGTAGTTGGTAGAGCCGTTGAATATGCCTCTAACCTCTAGCAGCGGTTCATGTCCAAAATATTCTTCAAGGGTACGAATAATAGGAATACTGCCGCAGACTGCTCCTTCGTAGAGCACCGCTTTTCCTGTTTGCTCCTGCAGTGCTACCAAAGTCTCCAGGTTTTCGGCCACCATTTTTTTATTGGCCGTAACAACCGATTTCCCCGCTTTGAGTGATTCTGTTACAATGTAAAATGCCGCTTCGGCATCATCAATTAGTTCAACCACTATGTCAATGGTTGGGTCATTGATTATCTCCTCTTTTTTGGTAGTAAAGAGTTGAGCCGGCAGTTTTCTTTTCTTCTCGGGGTTTTTAATGCAGATTTTGCTGATTTCACCCGCAAAGTTTCGGGAGTTATTCAACGTTTCGTAAAGTCCCTGGCCAACACAGCCAAAGCCAAAGAGTCCGATATTGATGTTTTTCATGGGTGCTCGTTTAAGAAGTTTTCGATGTGGGTTGAAATGGTTTTGGCTTCTACTAAAAAGCCATCGTGTCCATAGTTTGAGTCTATAAAAGTGAGTTTTGAATGTTTTATTCCGTGAGCCAGTATTTGCTGGTCGTTGCGGGTAAATAGTAAATCTGAATTAATACCTATCACTAGTGTGTTGG
Organism: Roseivirga sp. UBA838; assembly: GCF_002296035.1. Taxonomy (NCBI): domain Bacteria; kingdom Pseudomonadati; phylum Bacteroidota; class Cytophagia; order Cytophagales; family Roseivirgaceae; genus Roseivirga; species Roseivirga sp. UBA838. The sequence goes on along the minus strand of NZ_DBHC01000008.1, from coordinate 148,950 downwards.
CTTTCACCCGTTTGAGCGCCTGCTGTACTCCGCCTCTTTTGCGACCTACATCGTGTGTGTCCATGCATTTGGAAAGCGCATAGTAGCTGTGTGCATTAAAGCGTTTCTGAAGTTTTAAACCCTGATAGCGTTGGTAGCTCTCGGCATTAAAGCCGTCAATCTTTTCCTGGCCATCCTCCTGATTTTCATTATAGATTTTATCCGTTCGGTAAGAAATCATAGCCATGGCGCGTGCAGCTTCCAGTCCCTTCCAGCCACCTTTTGGCGAGCTCGAGAAAAAACTTGGGTCGGCTTCAATAGCCATGCGTTGAGCAGAACGTATGCCTATTCCCCATGGCGAACTTTTGGCCCCGGCTGCAATAATGCAGAGGTTTTCAAAAAGTGTAGGGCTTTCAATAGCCCACTCCAAAATTTGCTGCCCACCCATGGAACCTCCAAGGCCCAGGTAAATGCGGTTTATGCCCAGATGTTGCCTGAGCTGCTCATGGGCTTTTACCATGTCTCGAATCGTGAGCAATGGAAAGTCTCTCAAATAACGCTCACCGGTGGCAGGGTTGAAGTCTTTAGGCCCTGTACTCCCATAGCATGAGCCTAGTATGTTGGCACAAACAATAAAGTGTTCGCTTGGATTAATGAGGTATTGCTCGCCTACCAGTCCGGGCCACCATTCCAGCGGGTTGGCATTGGCTGTAAGGGCATGGCAAATCCATACGACATTAGATTTACTGGCATTTAGCTTTCCGAAGGTATGATAGGCTATAACCGGATCGGTAAGAAAGCTGCCGTTTTCCAGGCTAAAATCTCCTTTTATAATAAATTGTTGTATAGCGTCTGGCTGAGCACTGGCTACAGCCGACCCTTTAGGGCTTTGAATTAACATGTTCTGAAATGATTTGTGTGAAAAGTGGATTAGAAGGTGTATGGCCTAGGCACAACACATTCGATCAGAACAAATAATGGTAATAAGCGCTGCCTGTTGGGTGGCTTTCACCCAACCTCTGAAAGGTTTTGTAATTGGATTAGAAAGCATGTTTAACCAATTTATATTCTCCCGAATGCCACCTGGCACCCATTTTGGGATCAGGATTTAGCACCTTTTCCCGATGGATCGGGAGTGGTTGCTAGCGCTTCATAGAGCCTGTCTCTCCACGCTTCTTTATAAATCGATTCGTTCCCTTTGAATCGGGATTGAATGACTTGATGGTGCAAACGTAACAGGCGTTTTTCACATTTCAAAACAAGCCAAAGGAAATTTAAGTAAGCTCAAAGAGCTTCTTATATTGCAACCATGCTGTCTGTATCGTATGAAGTATTCTATGCTGTAGCCTGCCACTTGAGTTTTTCTAAGGCGGCCGAGGTGCTATGTATTTCTCAGCCTGCCGTAAGTAAGCAAATAAAAAAGCTGGAATCGCTTATTGAAGTGCCGCTTTTTGAGCGCCAGGGGAATGCCATTGCACTTACTCCTCAGGGCGAAAAAATGCTTACCTATTTAAGAGAAGCCAAGTTGATTCAGAACAGAATGGAGGCAGATGTAGAGATCATAAAAAGCCGGATGACAGCAAAGGCCGAGCTTAAAATTGGAGCTAGCACCACACTTTCGCTTTACGTACTGCCTAGGGTGCTTTCTTCTTTTCGTAAAAAATGGCCGCTGGTTAAAATTACCCTAATCAATCGGAATACGGAAAATGTACTTAAAGCTTTGAAAGCACATGAAATCGATTTGGCGGTGGTAGAAGATAAGCAAGAGTCTAATGCGCTGCATTATGAATTCTTTATGAACGACCGCATTGTGCCAGTGTGTTCTGCGCGTAGTCCTTTTGCCGGACGAGAGGTTTCTATGGATGAGTTTAAGGCCGCACCACTGGCCATGAGAGAGATTGGTTCAGGAACTCTTTCGGCTTGGTCCAGAACCATGTCTAAATGGAATATTAAAGCGAGCGATCTCAATATAAAAGTTAGGCTTGGTGGCACGGAAGTGTTAAAGAACTTTCTTATTGAAGATGATTCTATTGGGTTTCTCTCTCCGCTGGCTATAAAGCGTGAAGTGGCTCTGGGGCTTCTTCAGGAGGTGAATATTCCTGGGTTACTCATAGAGAGAAGCTTTAATTTTGTCACAAGGACGGGAGAAAGCCTCACCGATACCACCCGTGCGTTTATCCGCGAGGCAAAGAGTATTTATAACTAACGGTTATAGGTTGTTACATTAATTCATTTGATTGGTTATGATTGACGATGCAGTTTTGCGGCATGCATCAGTCTATAGCCCCTTCCATTTCACTGGCCACTCATCTGGAGTGCTCTCATTGTAATAAGCACTACCCTCTAAACACTCTTCAGACCTATGCCCACTGTTGCCAGAAACCATTGGTTGCTAAGTATGACTTTGCCCAGTCGCTTCGCCCGGAAGACCTGGCCGGCAGGCCTGCTACCATGTGGAGGTATCAGGAGGTTCTGCCCATTTTGAAGGATGATCATATTGTATCGATGGGTGAAGGGATGACCCCTATTCTTAACCTGAAGAAATTAGCACAGTCCTATGGTTTAGAGTCTTTGAAAATGAAAGACGAGTCGCTGAACCCAACCGGATCGTTTAAAGCACGTGGTTTGAGCATGGCAATTTCTAAAGCCAAAGAGTTTGGAGTGAAACACTGTGTAATTCCTACAGCAGGTAATGCAGGTGGGGCTATGAGTGCATACTGTGCCGCAGCCGGTATGCAGGCTACCGTAATAATGCCAAAGCATACGCCCAGGATTTTCCAGGACGAATGCCGGTATTTTGGTGCGGAGCTAATTCTGGTTGATGGGCTGATTGATCGGTGTGGTGCTTTGGCCGCAAAACTTGAGAAAGAGACCGGAGCGTTTAATATATCTACTCTTAAAGAGCCGTATCGCTTAGAAGGTAAAAAGACCATGGGCTATGAGTTGGTGGAGCAACTCAACTGGAATCTACCCGATGTGATTCTTTATCCTACTGGTGGAGGAACCGGGCTTCTAGGTATTTGGAAGGCCTTTTATGAAATGATGGACTTAGGTTGGCTCGATTCTTCCGCACGATTGCCGCGTATGATTGTTGTGCAGGCTCAAAATTGTGCCCCAATAGTGGATCGATTAAATGGGGTTGACAGGTCAACTAAAGCCTATCGTGAATCGCTGGCCAATGGTTTGGCTGTGCCTACAGCCTTTGGGGAAGATATGATCATGGAAGTTATTTATGAGTCGGGAGGAACGGGTATTGCCATTAGTGAAGAAGAAATGGTTGCAGGAGTAAAAGAAATGGCCGCTTCGGAAGGAGTATTGGTGGCTCCTGAGGGTGCTGCATTGCTTAAGGCTATACCTAAACTAAAAGCATCTCAGCATATTTCTGATACTGACAGCGTACTGATGATCAACACCGGTAGTGGTTATAAGTACTTAGAGAATTTAGACTAGCTAAAACACAGCTATGGGGTTTTGGCAAAAAGGGCTTACGGTTTTGGCTTTACTGCTGTGTTTCGCGCTTGCCTTAGATCCGGCCATATCATTAAGTCTAGGATTCGTTTTTAGAAATAGCCTTGGGGCTGTCTTCGAAAATCAACTGGCCAAGGTCAGACACTTTTTATTGCAAATAGTCATTGTTTGCTTAGGGTTTAGCATAGACCTTAATCAGGTATTTGTCGTGGGCAGTGAAGGCCTTTGGCTCACATCACTTTCGGTGTTGGTGGTTGTTTTGGGAGGAGTGTTATTGGCTTTCCGCCTTGGCTTTAAGGGGAAGTTGCCACAATTAATCACCTACGGAACTGCTATTTGTGGAGGTAGTGCCATTGCTGCCGTGTCTCCCTTGGTTGGGGCTACACCTAAGGATACATCGTCCGCTCTGGGGGTGGTCTTTCTGCTCAACGCTCTTGCTGTTTTTATTTTTCCGGCAGTTGGCGCAGCATTAAACATGAGTAACCATCAGTTTGGATTGTGGTGTGCTGTGGCAATACACGATACGAGTTCTGTAATTGGCGCAGCGGGTGTTTTTGGAGACGAGGCACTTGAGTTGGCAACTACTGCCAAGGTAATGAGGGCGCTGTGGATATTGCCTTTAATTCTTTACTACTCGCTTCGCAAAGGAAGAAACGGTTGGGGTTCTCCGCCACTGTTTATTGTTTTGTTTGTAGCGGCTCTTACGTTGGCTTCTTTTTGCTCTATACCTCCCCATTTAAAGACTTTCACTTTGGGAACTACTAAGTCCTTAATGTCTGCCGTACTTTTTCTAATGGGTGGTTCACTGTCTTTAAATATGCTCAAAAGTTTAGGGGCTAAACCTCTGGTGTATGGAGTGCTTTTGTGGGTTTTTATTGGTTTAGCTTCAGCTTTAGTTATTCAAATAATGTTTTAGGGTTACTTACCTAAGTCGTAAGAAGTATATTTCTGAACCTTGC
>NZ_DBHC01000008.1:139896-144202 GCF_002296035.1 Roseivirga sp. UBA838 | reverse complement strand
ATGGCTGTTAAAAGACGCTGTGAGAACACAACTTGTGGCTAGTATACTAGGATCTAACAAATGCGATCTAAATGAGTAACCCTATATGTTTTAAACCCAGTAGGTAAATGGAGTAGGGGGAATAAAAAGGGTGTTGCTAGCAACACCCTTTCGGTCAAGTCTTTAGTAGTTTAGTCTTTAAGCATTTTGAGCAACGTGGTCAGTTGGTTTTTCAAATCCCTTCTGTCAACTATGAAATCAAGGAAACCATGCTCTAGCACGAATTCGGCACTTTGAAATCCTTTGGGTAAGTCTTTACCCACTGTATCTCTAATTACCCTTGGGCCTGCAAAACCAATAAGAGCACCGGGTTCGGCAATATTAAAGTCACCCAACATGGCATATGAAGCGGTTACTCCTCCCGTTGTAGGATCAGTGAGGAGAGAAATGTAAGGTACTTTGGCTTCGCTCAGAAGAGCAAGCTTGGCAGAAGTCTTCGCCATTTGCATGAGCGAGTAGCCGGCCTCCATCATACGAGCACCACCCGATTTTGAGATCATCAGAAAGGGTGTTTTTGTTTTCAGTGCATGGTCTATGGCACGAGATATTTTTTCTCCTACCACTGACCCCATAGAGCCACCAATGAAGGCAAAATCCATACAAGCTACCACAAGATCCAGCCCGTTCATTTTACCGTGAGCCGTGCGAACAGCATCCTTAAGTCGGGTGCTTTCCTGAGTAGCTGCTATTCGTTTGGGGTAGGGCTTGCTATCTACAAACTTTAGCGGGTCGCCAGAGCTCATGTTGGTATCCAGCTCTGTGAACTTGTTGCCATCGAACAATATTTCGAAATACTCTTTGGAGCCTATTCTTACATGGAAGCCATCTTCAGGGCTTACATACGCATTGTTTTTCAATTCTCGGGTGTGAACTATCGTTCCACCGGGGGTTTTAAACCACAGGCCGTCAGGCGCATCTTTCTTCTCTTCAGTGGGTGTGGTTATACCCTTAACTTTTCTTTGAAACCAAGACATATCAACTGGTTTTTGTTGAGTTTACTCAAGTGAGTTGGCAAAAATACATCAAAAGTCATCACCAGCCAAAGCAAAGCCAAATGCATGCGTGCATTTAACATTTACAGGCAATTTTCATGTAAAAACCTTTGAATTCTAATCATATAGTCTTTTCCTTTGTGCGGAATGAACGTTCATTCCGCAAAATAATGTTAGAACATTTAACCGCAGACAAAAGAACGCTAATCTTGCAAACTACGCTCGATCTCATGACTGAGTATGGTTTTCATGCTACTCCCATATCGCTTATTGCGCAACATGCGGGTATTGGTGCAGGCACCATTTATCGGTATTTCGACAACAAGGAGCACCTCATTAATGAATTGTTTACCGAAATTAAAAAGCGGGTAATTAAAGCCATGCTGCAAGACTACCGCGAAGAAGGTACTTTTAAAGAACGGTTCAAACACTTGTGGAAGAACCTTATTCGCTACTGTATTGATCATCCTAAAGAATTTCAATTTGTGGAGCAGTATAGATATGCTCCCTTTGTGAGCAATATGACGCGCGAAGAGACCTTCATTATTCTGGCCCCCATTATGCAGTTTTTTATAGAGTCGAAAAGAGCCAAAGCAATGAAGGATCTGCCTTTGTACACTATTATTGCCCTGCTTTATGGGCCAATTGTATCATTGGCCAAACTACACCTCGATCATAATCAACAATTAACCAATGACCGCCTGGAGCAAGCAGCCGAGGCCTGCTGGGATGCGGTTGCCTATAAATCTGAAGAATAATATGCCGAATGTAATTATCAATGGTGTGGGAAGTTGCATTCCTGACCGTATTGTAAAGAATGAAGATTTTCTGAATCATGAATTCTATCAGGAAAACGGAGAACCCTTTGCCTACACCAATGAAGTGATCATTAAGAAGTTTGAGCAAATTACCGGAATTAAAGAAAGGCGCTATGCGGCCAAAGGGCAGTTATGTTCGGAACTGGCTTCAGTAGCTGCTTCCAGAGCACTTGAAAATAGCACGGTTAGTAAGGAGGAGCTCGATTACATTATTGTAGCTCACAACTTTGGAGATTTGGATGAAGGCTCCAACCGAATTGATATGATGCCCAGTCTGGCGGCTAAGGTAAAACACAATCTGGCCATTGAAAATCCGGCTACCTCTTGCTACGATATTATCTTTGGTTGTCCCGGTTGGGTACAGGGTGCCATTCAGGCTACCCAAATGATTCGCTGTGGCGATGCACGTGCAGTAATGGTTATAGGTGCCGAAACACTAAGTAAAATTGTGGACAAGCACGACAGGGACTCTATGATTTTTGCCGATGGTGCAGGAGCTGTTATTTTTCAGGCTACTCAAAACCAAACAGGAGGGTTCCTTAGTCAGGCTTCCAGAACTGACGCTTCCGTAGAGTTACAGTATTTGGCTATGGGCCCGTCATATAAGCCCGAGCTAAGTGCCAATGGGAATAAGTTCATAAAAATGAAAGGGCGTAAGATTTACGAGTATGCTCTCATTAATGTGGCCGAGGCTATAAAGAGCGCCATTGAGAAGGCTAACTTAGACCTAAACGATATTGACAAAGTACTCATTCACCAGGCCAATGAGAAAATGGATGAGGCTATTTTACTAAAGCTTTACAAGTTGTATGGCTATGAGCCCGATGTAAACCGTCTGATGCCAATGACTATTCAGAAGCTGGGCAATAGTTCAGTGGCTACTATTCCAACTATGCTCGATCTTATTCTTAGAGGTGAACTGGAGGGGCATGAAATTAAACCTGGCGACCATCTGGTTTTTGCCTCTGTGGGAGCAGGTATGCATATTAATGCTATGGTTTTTCGATTATAGATTCATTCTTAATTTCGAAAGTAATTAATTCATATGTAGATTCTTTGGTTTGATTGCCTGAGACGAAATAAATAATGCCATCATTTATAAAGGGCTTATCAAATATTCTATCCTTTATTTTAAACTCCCTAACTCTGTTTAGATGCTTATCTAGCAACATAAGGTATCTTACGTCATTGTTTGTTCCATCCTCATTTGTTACATATTCGGATCCAACCCGAACAAATAGTTTATTTTTTTCATCATATGCGATATCTGAAAACTGAACTCCGTTGTATAGGTAATTTGTGGTGGCTTTGACATCACTTATTTGGTTAGAGGGAAATGCTTCTCGCAAATTGGGAATATGATCAAATTCTCCATTGCTTACTTGTGCCAACTGATTTCTCAAATCATAAGAATAAAGCTTTGATGAAAACTTAAAATTGTAGACTATAGTTGAGTCTAAGTATACAAAGGAGTGTCTAGATAGGCCATCATAAAAGCCCTGAGTTGAATCATTAATCAATGCTTCTTCTGGTGAGAAAATAGGTATATCATAGAAGGAATTCTCCCTCAAATTGTAGACAAAAAATATACTTTGGTCAACGCTGTCCTTTCGATGAGCAAAAATTGAAGATTCTAGCCATCTGCTAAATAGAAAAGATTGGTCTGAAAGCCTATTGAATCCCAATACTCAAAAATTGTCATTAGATGTTAATGATTTTAGTTTTCTTCTAACACTTACATTACCCGTAAGGTCAGCAATTGTGAAGTAATTATTCGTTACAACGTAAAGCTTATCATCTTTGATGTCTGCATCTAAAACATGGCCTTCGAAGAAATTAGGGCCATCTTTTTCTAACTCAAGGTTAAAAATAGGCGTTTTCGTCACTAAATTGAACAGTATTAGTTGCGAGCTTACACCGTCAAATACTAAAAGACTGTCTTTACCAATTACTTTATTTAATAAAGGGTAGCTAGAAAGAAGTAGTTCGCCATGTGAAAGCTCAGATTTACTTACCTCTAATCTAAATGATAGCTCGTTTGTATTGGTTTTAGATTCAAACTTGTTGCAACCGAGAAAAATGCCGATACATAAGAGTATCGGCAATTTGATCATTAAATTTCTCATCTTATTGCGGTGCACAACTCAAATTTGTTCCATGTTTAGTTACACCATGTGTTCCATCAATGTTTCTACATACATCTATGTAATAGATAACGGAACCAGAACAGCAATTTAGATTTGCATTATTTCTTAGTTGCTCAATCTCATCTTCTCCACAAACATATACCGTGTCATTGGTGTAACATCCTCGGCAAAACTATTAATAGCAATAAATAAAAAATATATTTATTCTTAGTTTATAAAAATTTATGGGGTTACTTACTTGAGTTGCAAGAAATATATTTCTGAACCTTGCCTCCATTTGTGTCCTCACAAATGGCTGTTAAAAGACGCT
>NZ_DBHC01000008.1:93836-139556 GCF_002296035.1 Roseivirga sp. UBA838 | reverse complement strand
ACAGCTTGTGGCTAGTATACTGGGATCTAACTAATGCGATCTAGATGAGTAACCCTAAAAGTTTATTTAAAATTGGTTGCGGCATGCTCGACTTTTCTATTTGGGTTCAATTCAAATGTTTAAGTAAAATATGCATAAACAAAAAAGGGGCGATTTGATTTCAAATCGCCCCTTTTTTATATCATACTGGCTTATTTCACCTCTTCATAATCTACGTAGTCTCCACCTTTGTAGTTCTCCGAAGACTTTTTCGAAGGTTTTTTCGGGGCATAGTCAATGTTTACATTTCCATCAGAAGGTTTTCTGTGCGATCTGCCGCTGTTGGAAAAACCTCTATGTTGTTGTTGCTGGGCTTGTCCGAGCCCCACAGAAAACAACCTAAAAACGGATCGTATGACCCAGAAAATAAGGACGAAAATAAGGATTAACCGAATCAACTTTATCTACTTAAATATTGGTTACGTTTTGAGTAAATATCCAGGAAGTAGTCATCCATTAAATCATCGATAAAGTAGATGGCTTCTCCTGTAGACTTCATCTCAGGCCCAAGTTCCTTATTCACATTCGGGAATTTGTGGAATGAGAAAACCGGTTCTTTAATGGCGTAGCCTTTCTTAACCGGCTTAAATTCAAAGTCTTTCAGCTTCTTCTCACCGAGCATCACTTTTGTGGCATAATTCACATAAGGTTCCTGGTAAGCTTTGCCTATGAATGGAACGGTTCGTGAGGCTCGTGGGTTCGCCTCAATCACGTAAACGGTATCATTCTTAATGGCGAACTGAATATTAATCAGGCCAACGGTTTTTAGAGCCAGAGCAATCTTTTTAGTAATGGTTTCAATTTGTTGCATTACAAAGTCGCCCAAGCTATATGGAGGCAATACAGCATACGAGTCGCCCGAGTGAATTCCGGCCGGCTCAATGTGTTCCATTATGCCTATGATATAAACCTCTTCACCGTCACAGATTGCATCGGCCTCCGCCTCTATGGCTCCGTCCAGGAAGTGGTCTAATAACACTCTGTTGCCTGGAATGTCCTTGAGAATGTTCACTACGTGCTCTTCTAGCTCCTGCTCGTTGATCACAATCTTCATGCTTTGACCTCCCAATACGTAAGAAGGCCTTACCAGCAGAGGAAAGCCAAGTTCTTTAGAAAGCTCAAGGGCCTCGTCAGCATCTTCAATTACCCCGAACTTAGGGTAAGGAATATTGTTTTCGGCCAGGAGGGTAGAAAATCTTCCGCGATCTTCGGCCAGGTCGAGTGCTTCGAAGCTCGTGCCTATAATCTTAATGCCATAACGGTCTAGTTTTTCAGCCAGTTTAAGCGCGGTCTGACCACCCAATTGCACAATCACACCTTCAGGTTTTTCGTGCAGAATGATGTCGTATATGTGTTCCCAGAATACGGGTTCAAAGTAGAGCTTATCGGCTGTATCGAAATCGGTCGAAACCGTTTCAGGGTTACAGTTGATCATGATGGTCTCATAGCCACACTCTTTGGCTGCATACAAGCCGTGCACACAGCAATAGTCAAACTCAATTCCCTGTCCGATTCGGTTCGGGCCAGAGCCAAGCACTATAATTTTCTTGTTGTTACTTACCTCCGATTCGTTTTCCTGATCGAAAGTAGAGTAGTAGTATGGAGTTTGGGCTTCGAATTCGGCCGCGCAGGTATCTACCAGCTTGTACACCCGCTTAATGCCCAACTCGTGTCTTTTCTTAAACACCTCACTTTCCCAGCATTTCAGTAGATGAGCAATTTGTCGGTCGGCATAGCCTTTTTCTTTGGCTGTTCTCAACAGGCGCTCGGGTAAGGTATCGAGTGAATATTGTTCAATTTCAGTTTCAAGCTCAATAAGTTCTTCAATTTGCTGAAGGAACCACTTATCGATTTTGGTTTTCTTCTGAATGGTTTTGAACGGGATACCTAGTTTAAAGGCATCGTAAATATGGAAAAGCCTGTTCCAGCTTGGGTTTTCAAGGCTATGGAGCAGGGCGGCCTGATCGGTCACTTCTTTGCCATCGGCACCAAGTCCGTTTCTTTTTATTTCCAGCGATTGGCAGGCTTTCTGAAGTGCCTCCTGGAAATTGCGGCCAATACCCATGGCTTCTCCTACAGACTTCATTTGAAGCCCTAGTTTTCGATCGGAACCTTTGAATTTATCGAAGTTCCAACGTGGGATCTTCACAATCACATAGTCCAGTGCAGGCTCAAAGAAAGCCGAAGTGGTTTTAGTGATCTGGTTCTTTAGCTCGTCCAGGTTGTATCCAATAGCGAGTTTTGCGGCAATCTTGGCAATGGGGTATCCGGTGGCTTTCGAGGCTAGTGCCGATGAGCGCGATACGCGTGGGTTGATTTCTATACCAATGATATCGTCTGTTTCGGGATTTACGGCAAACTGCACGTTACACCCTCCGGCAAACTGGCCAATGGCGTTCATCATTTTGATGGCCATGTCGCGCATGTTCTGATACACGGTGTCTGGCAGTGTCATGGCCGGAGCAACAGTAATGGAGTCTCCGGTGTGTACCCCCATTGGGTCGAAGTTTTCGATGGAACAAATGATGATAACGTTGCCAAGGTTGTCTCTTAACAACTCTAACTCATATTCTTTCCAGCCCAGAATACTTTGTTCAACTAGCACTTCGTGAATGGGTGAGGCATCTAAACCTCTTTTCAGTGCTTCGTTGAATTCTTCGGGATTATCTACAAATCCGCCACCATAACCGCCCAAAGTAAATGATGGGCGAATTACTAGCGGGAAGCCAATTTCCTGAGCAATTTCTTTTCCTTTTAAGAAAGAGGTGGCAGTTTCTCCGCGGCAAACGTCTACACCAATTTCAATCATTTTATGCCTGAACTTTTCACGGTCTTCCGTGGTCTCAATGGCATTAATATCTACACCAATTATGCGCACCCCGTATTTCTTCCATATCCCTGCTTTGTCGCAGTCAATGGCCAGGTTAAGTGCAGTTTGACCACCCATGGTAGGTAGCACTGCATCGATTTGGTGTTTTTCCAGAATTTCTATGATCGATTTTTTGGTTAATGGCTTGAGGTAAATGTTGTCGGCCATAACCGGGTCGGTCATAATGGTTGCCGGGTTAGAGTTAATGAGGGTTACTTCTATTCCCTCTTCCCGCAACGATCTGGCGGCTTGAGATCCTGAATAATCAAACTCACAGGCTTGTCCGATAATGATAGGTCCACTTCCGATGATTAGGATGGACTTGATGCTGTTGTCTTTAGGCATTTTTTAGGTAGAGAACGACTTGTTGACTTAGGTACAAATTGGCACAAAGTTAGGCCATAATGCTTACAATCAAAACCAGCTTGATATTAATGTGGTATATATTGGCTGAGACAATTCTTGAAGGGCATAAAGCCTCTTTTTATAGAAAAATTGTGCTATTTTCAATGCGCTGATATTCTAAAACAATGGTTATGAAAATGAAAAAATCGATACAGATAATGTGTGCCTTTGCTCTGCTTTCTGTGGTGCTTGCAGGCTGTGCTGCATCGGGTACCACCACTAATTCTTCGGCCAAAAAGGCTGTTAAAGCTAAGGTATATGACCCAACCGGAGTATGGGAGTATTTTGTCAATACGCCCGATGGTGGTAGTTCAGGTACTATGCGAATTAGCGGTAACCCGGGAGCCTACACTGCCAGTCTTGAAACTGATCAGTTTGGAGTACTGGAGATGAATGGCGTAACGGTGCAGGACAGAAACCTCACCGGAAGTATTGAAGTAATGGGTACGGTGGCAGAGATTGAGTGCCAGTTTGATGGAGATACTATGGATGGAGCTGTTTACATGGGGCAGGATACTTTCCCTATGTCGGGCAAGCGTGTGAGTAAATAAATTCCTCCACATAAAACACAAAGCGAGCGCCTGAGAGGTTTCATGTACCTTTAGGCGCTCGCTTTTTTTGCCCAATATTCTCAGGCTGTATGAAATGAGTTATCGGCTATAGTTTGGAGCTTCACGAGTAATGAACACATCGTGAGGGTGGCTTTCTCGCACTCCTGCTCCGGTTATTTTTACAAACTTGGCTTTTTGAAGCTCCTCTATTGTGGCGGCACCACAGTAGCCCATGCCGGCCTGCAAGCCTCCTGTAATCTGATAAAGTACCTCTTGCACCAGGCCTTTGTAGGGCACTCTGCCGACAATACCTTCAGGCACCAATTTTTTAATATCGTCTTCAGCATCCTGGAAGTAACGGTCTTTAGAGCCATCTTCCATGGCTTCTACAGAGCCCATGCCACGGTAAGACTTGAATTTTCTGCCTTCGTAGAGTATTACTTCGCCCGGAGCTTCTTCGGTTCCGGCCAGTAGCGAACCAATCATTATGGTGTTGGCTCCGGCTGCTATGGCTTTAACCACATCGCCAGAGTATCGTATTCCGCCATCGGCTATAATCGGAATACCTGCGTCTTTCACTGCTTTGGCGGCCTCATATACGGCCGAAAGTTGTGGCATACCTACTCCGGCAATTACACGGGTTGTACAGATACTACCCGGGCCTACTCCCACCTTAATGGCATCGGCTCCGGCATCGGCAAGGGCTTTTGCCGCTTCGGCTGTAGCAATATTTCCTACTATCACATCTAAATTGGCAAATGCCTTTTTTATACGCTTGGCCGTATCAATCACCCCTTTGGAGTGCCCATGAGCAGTGTCTATGCTCACTACGTCTACTCCGGCATTGACCAGTGCCTGAATACGCTCGTCAATATCTGGAGTAACTCCAACAGCCGCTCCCACACGTAAACGACCGTACTCATCTTTACAAGCGTTGGGCCTGTTTCGGTTTTTAAGAATGTCTTTGTAGGTGATAAGTCCTGTTAACTTACCTTTTTCGTCAATAATGGGGAGTTTTTCAATTTTGTATTTCTCCAATACCCCTTCAGCCTCGTCAAGACCAATGCCCATTTTGGCTGTAATGAGGTTTTCGCTGGTCATTATTTCTCTGACCGGGGTGGTCATGTCTTTGATAAAGCGCATGTCGCGGTTGGTAACTATTCCTACCAGAAGCTTGTCTGCATCTACCACAGGAATACCACCTATCTTGTTCTCACGCATTATTTGCTCGGCCTCTCTGGCGGTGCTTTCTACGTGCAGAGTGATGGGGTCTAAAATCATTCCACTCTGAGAACGTTTCACCTTTCTTACCTGCAGAGCTTGTTGCTCCACAGTCATGTTTTTGTGAATAAACCCAAGGCCTCCTTCAAGGGCCATGGCAATGGCCAGCTTGTATTCGGTAACAGTATCCATAGCAGCCGACACCAATGGAATATTCAGTTGAATGTTCTTGGTGAGCCATGTTTTGGTAACTGTATTTCTTGGAAGAACTTCGGAGTAACCCGGCAGAAGAAGCACATCGTCATAGGTCAGTGCTTCAAAAAGGAATTTGTCAGTATCGAGTGGCATAGCAAATAAATACGTGGTTTTATTTGCCGGACAAAATTACGCAGATTGTAGGATTGAAAAAAATATGTTTCAACAAATAAATTTCAATCTTCTGCCTGGCACGTTCAGACCATAGTTTTAACCTTAAAGGTCTCTACTAATTTTTCCAGATCAGCTTCGGAGTTGTATAAATGTGGTGAAACCCGAATGGAATTTCCTCTAATAGAGACATAGATTCTTTGTATTTCAAAACGTTGCCTTACCTCTTCCATATTCATATGCTCCGGCAACCTGAATCCAAACAGATGTTCTCCCCTGAAGGCTTCATCTTCAATCTGAATACCCAAGTCTTTCAATTCTTTGAGATAAGGGGCTGTGATGTTTTTACAGTAGGCCTGAATGTTGGCCGGTCCCCACTCATTGATCTGACGAATGGCTCTGGTGAGCATAGGCGTAAGAATGAAATTGGCACTTTCGCCTACTTCGTAGCGGATTGAACCGGGTTGGTATTCATTCTGGTAATTAATCAGATTTCGAAAATCCTCACTATGAAGTCTGTTCATCCAGTTGTTTTCTATAGGGCTGCCTTCGTTAAAGTATTCTCCGAAATAGGCTACGCCCAAGCCGTAGGGCCCCATTAGCCATTTATAGCCTGCTGCAACTACGGCATCGGGCTTGAATTCCTGTACATTAAAGGGTAGGGCACCAATGGACTGTGTTCCGTCTATTACCAGAATGGCACCTACTTCATCGGCTCTTTTGCGAATGGCTTTCAGGTCGAATTTGGTGCCATCGGCCCAATGCACATGCCCGCAAGCAACCATTTTTGTGTTGGTATCAATGGCTTCAAGCAGTTTTTCATTCCAGCTTTGGCCACGTCCGGTTTTTAGTTGAGGCGCTGTTATATACTTAATGGTAATTCCTCTTTCTTTTTCCAGCGCTTTCCATGCATACACATTGCTGGGGAATTGCTCATCGGCCAATACAATGTTGTCTCCCTTACCGGCTTTCAGGTTTTTGGCCACATTGGCCAGTGCATACGATACAGAAGGCACAATGGCACATTGCTGTTCGGAGCGGGCATTGATGAGTTTGGCAAACTCTGTGCGGAGTGCGCGAGTATTATTAAAGAAGTCTTCCGGTTTTACAGAGGTGGGGTCGTCTTTGCCATACAAAGACCTAACGCCTACTTCGGCTACCGCTTTAAGCTGCGGAGACATATAGCTGCAGTTGAGATAGGTGATGTCGTCCGGTAGACTGAAGAGCTCTTTTTGATTAGTTAGCATTTTGGTTGATGATTAATTCCATGGAGTGTTCGAATGAAACTTCCGGTTCCTCCAAAATTCGCCCAATTTCTTCTCCGTTGCGCAAGAATATGATGGTCGGAGTTTTTCTAATGTCCCAGTTCTTTTCTTTCTCTAAGCGGCTTTTTTTATTTACATCTACCCCATACAATTCCAGCTGGTCGGCTATGCCCAATTCTTCACAAACTCTAATGAGTCTTGGTATTTCGCGGTTGCTATCATGACACCAGGTGCCCATAAAAGCCAGAATACGCAGCCCTTTGAGGTTTTTCTTCCTAATGTCTTTAAGGGTTTCTGTATCGACCAGATACGTTTTGTAATTGGTGTTGAACCATATTTTGTATGGCATTTTGCTCAGGCCTTCTTTGGTTATAGGCCCGTTCAAAATCTTATCTACATATTCAGATACGCTTTCGGTCTCTACATTGTATTCTTTTTCTTGTGCGGTGATAAACGTTGGGAATATTACCATTATCACTATCAGGGCCAGTATTGCTTTGAGCATTTCCATGTTTGTTTTTTCAACCAACGAAATATACCAATTAATCATATCTTTGGGCCATGCACCTAAACGAGATTTGGCAGGATATTGTCGCCAATGTTCAAGCTTTTGACTTTTGGGGCCTCATTGCTTTTGTTTCCGGAATTCTGGCCGTAGTTTACCTTATTAAGGAGAATATATGGACCTGGCCGTTCGGGATTATCTACACCATTATTTCCTTGTTTGTCTTTTATGAGTCGCGATTATATGGCGACTTGTTGCTACATATTTTCTTTTTGGTGCTGAATGTCTATGGTTGGATACACTGGATTAAGGGTAAGGAAAAGAAACAAGAAGCCCTGCCTGTTACCCGACTTTCGCTTGGTTCGGGTCTCACATACCTCGCTGTTTCAGGTCTATTTATTTACCTCTTTGCCCAGTTTTTAATGCAGCTGCCGGTGTGGTTCGAAGGAATTGATGCACCAAGCTTGCCTTACTGGGATAGTGCCACTTCTATGTTGAGCGTAACGGCCATGTGGCTTACGGCCAGAAAAAAACTGGACAACTGGTACTACTGGTTTGCCATAGACGTACTGGCTACGGGCATCTACTTTTACAAAGAACTTTATTTCTACTCTGTTTTATATCTGGTGTATATTTCAATGGCGGTGGCCGGTTACCTGGCATGGAAAAAGAGTATGCACCTCAACCCGATTAGCGAATGATTACAATTGCCGTAGTGGGGCCGGAAAGTACAGGAAAAACTACTCTTACTGAAGCTTTGGCCGCACACTATAAAACCCTTTGGGTGCCGGAATATTCAAGAGAATTTCTAACCAACCTTAACAGACCTTATATACAAAACGACCTTATTGCAATTGCTGAAGGACAGTTGCGTGAAGAAAGGAAGTATAGAAAGCAGGTAAAAGACTTACTGTTTTTAGATACCGACCTGTTTGTTATTAAAATTTGGAGCGAGTTTAAATATGGCCATTGCGACCCTTGGATATTGCAGCAACTATCCATGAATCAGGCCTCTTATTACCTGCTCACCTACTACGATGTGCCCTATGAAGAGGATCCGCTACGGGAAAGCCCCGAAAATCGTCCTGAGCTTTTCGATTTGTATGAAAAGGCCTTGAAAGAGTATGGGGTAGCATATGAGGTAGTGCAAGGTTCTTTTCAAAAAAGGCTGGAAACAGCCATTCAAAAAATAAATTCTATCCTATAGCACAACCAGTGCTTGCGTCAGGGTAAAATAGTTTTTCGTTTTTGATAAACTAAGTTTACTTTTGCGCCCAGTAATAGGGGTGCCTTTTCCCGTTCATTCGGGATGAAATACAGGCTGAGATTATACCCATAGAACCTGATGCAGGTAATGCTGACGCAGGGACGTGGTGGTCTAACGTTTTAGGTTGGCTTCCCCTAGCCGCCATTGTTGAACCATTAAAAATCAATTCAATGAAAAAGTTGTTCGTGGCATCGGTTCTAATGCTGATGTTCACACAGATGTATGCTCAAAGCAACATCAAAGGAAAAGTGGTAGACAGCACCACGGGAGAAGCTGTTTTTGGAGCCGGTGTTATGCTCAGTCCGTCACAGCAGGGTACCGTAACCAATGTGAGTGGAGAATTTGAGTTGCCCAATGTTGCATCGGGTAATTACACACTCATGGTATCTATGATTGGTTATGTGAAGCTGTCGCAAAAAGTAACTGTCAACGGAACGGTAGAGCTTCTGTTGGAGTTAGTGCCAGACACCCGACAGTTGCAAGATGTAATTGTTACCGGCACCAGGGCCAATGAAAAAACGCCTACCACCTTTACCAATGTATCAGCTGAGGAAATTGAAAAGCAAAACCTTGGGCAAGACTTGCCTTTCTTGCTTAACTGGACTCCCTCAGTAGTAGTTACTTCCGATGCCGGGGCGGGTGTTGGTTATACAGGCATTCGTGTGAGAGGAAGTGACCCCACACGAATCAACGTTACCATCAACGGAATTCCTGTAAACGACTCAGAATCGCAGGGAGTTTATTGGGTAAATATGCCCGATTTTGCATCTTCAACCTCTTCCATACAAGTACAAAGAGGAGTGGGCACATCGACCAACGGAGCCGGAGCTTTTGGCGCATCCATTAACCTTTTGACCAATGGAGTGAGCTCTGTACCGAAAGCTCAGGTAAACACCAGCGTGGGTTCTTACAATACGCAAAAATACAATGCCATTTACTCAACCGGACTATTGGCCAATAACTGGGCATTTGAAGGGAGATTGTCTCGTATAGCATCAGATGGCTATATCGACCGGGCCTCTTCAGACCTTGAGTCTTACTATGTTTCCGGAGGCTATTTCGGTAAAAAAACCAGTCTTCAGTTAATTCATTTTGCCGGAAATGAGAAAACCTATCAGAGCTGGTGGGGAACTCCCGAGGCTAGGTTGAGAAACGATGCCGCAGGCATAGAAGAGGTTATTGACAACAATGGCTACAACGCTCAACAGGCCGCCAACCTTAGAAACTCAGGTAGAACATTCAACTATTACCTATACGATAATCAGGTAGACGATTACGGGCAAGATCATTATCAGCTTCATTTTAGCCAAAATCTGGCCGAAGGTTGGAACCTGAACACTGCATTGCACTACACCCGGGGAGCCGGTTTTTTTGAGGAGTTCAAAGACGATGAAGATCTGGTAGATTATGGCTTGCAAGAAGTAACCGTAGGTAATTCTACCATTAGCTCCACAGATCTGATTAGAAGAAGGTGGCTCGACAATGATTTTTATGGAATTACCTACGACCTGAACTATGAGGCCTCTAAGGTGCAAGCCACCTTGGGTGGAGCATTTAACGAATATGATGGTTTGCATTTTGGCGAAGTAATATGGGCGCGCTATGCCAGCAACGGAGACATACGCCATCGCTGGTATGAGAGCCGCTCTGATAAAACAGATTTCAACACCTATTTAAAGGTAAACTTGCAGGCTACTGAACAACTCAACTTGTTTGCCGATGCACAAATAAGAACGGTGCATTACAGAGGAAAGGGGACCGATAATGATTTGCGCACTATAGACTTCGACCATAACTACACCTTCTTTAACCCCAAGTTTGGTCTTACCTACAACTTAAGTGAACAGACCGCTCTGTATGGTTCTTTTGCTGTTGGTAATAAAGAGCCTAACCGATCAGATATTATTGATGCTGTGCCAGGCACGGCTCCATCTCACGAAACCCTCAACAACATAGAGTTTGGCTTTAGAAAAAGAACGGCTAAGGCAGCTTTTGAGGTTAACTATTATTTGATGGATTACAAGAACCAGCTTGTACTAACTGGCGATGTGAACGATGTGGGGGCGGGTATTCGCACCAATGTGCCGGACAGCTACCGCATGGGGGTAGAACTGGCCGGAGGCATGCAAGTTGCCGAGTGGTTCAAGTGGCAGGCCAACCTTACGCTCAGCCGAAATAAAATTAAGGCCTTCGAAGAAATTATTTATGACTACGGGCCGGCCTTCGATGAGTTCAATGAGGTAAGAACTCAGTTTAACGATACCGACATTAGCTTTTCGCCAAATGTTATTGCGGGCGCACAGCTTACGTTCACTCCAGCGCAGTCGTTCGAAGTTAGTCTGTTGTCTAAGTATGTGGGCGATCAGTATCTTGACAATACCTCTAATGAGAATCGTAAAATCGATGCGTTTTTTGTCAACGATGTTCGCTTCAACTACACCTTGGCTACTCGCTTCATCCGCCAGATAGATCTAAGCCTGCTAGTGAATAACATTTTCAATGTAGAGTATGAGTCCAATGGCTATACCTTTGGTTATTATGGTGGTCTTGACTATGAGGTAAGAGAAAACTATTACTACCCACAGGCTGGTACAAACTTCCTTTTTTCTGTAGGGTTTAATTTCTAAGTCCAGCCTATTGTATTTCCGGTGATGGTAGCCCGAAAGCGGTTACTGTCACCGGAATTTTTTTGCCAACCGAAGGGTTTCAAAGTATGCCGATAGCTGATAGCCTGATGACGTGCCGGAGCTCTGTAAGGGCCAATTATTTTTATGCAATCGTTTACCTAAAAACTCATTCGGCCTTTCCTGCTTATCAACAGCGAATCTGCATATTGTACTAATTTTAAATCATCGCATTTGCGAACGCATTAATTTGGCTTAATTCGCAATATGTAGTGATTGGTATGAAAAAGTGATGTCATGAGAGAGACAGCCATTGGAATAGATATTGGCGGAACTTTTACCAAGTTTGGCCTGAGCGATGTGGAGGGTAATATCCTGATGGAAGGGTCCATTCCAACATATACCCACAAGGAAATTAAGCCTTTCCTCGATGCCTTGAGCCAGGCTATTCAGGAAAACCTGGATAAGCTGAATGAGCCCATAGAAATTATGGGGATAGGAATAGGGGCGCCCAATGGCAATTATTATAAAGGTACCATAGAATACGCTCCCAATCTTCACTGGAAGGGCATTGTTCCCTTTATAGAGATGTTTCGCGAGTACTTTGACCTGCCCATGGTGCTTACCAACGATGCCAATGCGGCCGCCATAGGCGAAAAGGTGTTTGGTGGAGCGAAAGACATGAACGACTTTATTGTGATAACTCTGGGGACTGGGCTGGGATCCGGATTAGTAACCCGGGGTAAACTCATTTATGGCCATGATGGCCTGGCGGGTGAATTGGGTCATACCAACGTGTATCCAGATGGGAGAGAGTGTAATTGCGGAAAACGAGGGTGTTTAGAAACCTACGCCTCGGCTTCCGGTATTAAACGGACCGTGTTTAAGTTGTTGGCTACCAACAATGTAGAAACGCCTCTTCGTTCATATACATACGAGTCGTTAACTGCGAAAAAGATTACGGAAATGGCACTGGAGGGTGATCCTATAGCCCTTGAAGCCTACGAATATACCAGTGATATACTGGGGCTGAAGCTGGCCGATGCTGCGGCTGTTACCAGCCCCGAAGCCATTTTCCTTTTTGGAGGCTTAGCCAAGGCAGGCGATATACTCATTGAGGCTACCAAAAAATCGTTTAACGAATATCTGTATCCTGGCTACAAGGGTAAGATTGAAATTAGGTTGTCCGACCTGATGGATAAGAATGCCGCGGTGTTGGGAGCCAGTGCGTTGGTATGGAGCGAAATTGCTCACAACGAAGGTATTCGTGTGCCCCAACAAGCCAGAGTCGTATAAATGTCTTCTCACCACATAGTTAGAGATGAGCAAGAACCCGCGCTGCTGATCGATGATGCTTCAGCCTTGCGTTTCGAGTTTGTTGAATTGTTGCTGGAATGGTCGCCCAAAGTAGTGGTGACGTCCAACGCAGTAAGGGCTGTGCTTAAGTGGGGAGTGAAAATAGATACCGTAATTGCCAGGCCCAATGAGGTAGAAGAACTACGGCCTTCTCTCAAAGCCCAGTCACCATTGCAGCTTTTGGTTTTCGATTCGGCCGATTTGCTGATTTCTGCTTTTATAGCCCTCAAAGATTTAGGACACAATGCGGTAAATGTGCTGGCCAATGCTTTTAATAGTTCTTGTCTGGATACCATTCGACTGTATGCCGATACGTTCGATTCGGTACTTTATTATAATGATCAGAAGTGGGTTTATTCCAGTCGTGGAGTGTTTCAAAAGTGGCTCAATATTGGCGATGTAGTTGCTGTACATCCTGTGGTAGAAGGTACTTTCTTTAAAACCGAAGGTTTTTATCAGAATCTGGAAAACGAGATGTATCTGGAACCTTTTGAGCTTACATGTGCTACAAATGGTAAGGCGAGAGTAGAGTCTAACCAAAGGCCTTTTTGGTTGATTGAAAGTATAAAGACGGATTTGTATCTTTAGAAGAGAAATAGCAAAGGGTGCCTGCTATATAAGCCGCACCCTTCAATCTTAACTAAACAAAACATCCTACATCATGTACCGTGTAGGAATAGAAATTTTCATCCGAACCAATACTTCTTTACCGTCTTTAACTCCCCGTTTCCAGGGATAAAGTGAAGCAATCTTACTTCTCAGAGTGTCGTGAACCTGTCCGAAGAAAAGATAGTAGGCCCTGTTTCGTTTGTCTGATCCGGCCATTTCGGTCAGCAGGTTGAGGTGCGAAATAGATTGGCCTCCCTGCACAACAAATTCAAAGTCGATGGTTTTCGGAAGCCTGGAGCGGTCGATTCCTTCGGGTAGTTTAATTTCTAAAGCAATGGTTTTAGCCAGGTTTTCAAGACCGCCCATTACCTGGGGTAGCACATCCACCTCTTCGGGAGAGAAAATACTGCTTTCATCATACTCTAATGAAACGGGGGTTGACTCATAAATCATCAGGTATTTGGTGTTTGGCAGTATTTGGTCTTTTAACTGTTTTTCTGTAAAAAGATCGGAGTAGGTCCATTTGTTTATGATAGTTCTATCAGAGTTAAACGTAATTCCGGTAGTATCTGCTAACAGGAGTCCAATTAGTTCTGATTGTTGAGCTTCATTAAGCTTAGCCACGAAAAGGGGATTATAGCCGGGCTTAAATGATTCGAAGTAAGGGTGGAAGTTATTTTCTTTAAAATATCGGTAAGCAATTTTTTTGTCTGGGTTTTCCGATTTGAGTAGGAGGAAGACCCGTTCGTGAGCAGTGGTTAGTTTGTTAATCCAGCCCGACTCGAAGAGACTGGCCAGAAGGCTTGAGTTTGAGATATTAGTTTGTTTAGAAGCACTTGTATCTGCAGAAACATCGAACTCAAAAGATGTTTGCTTTTCTTGAGACCAAAGAGAAGTCCAGGTGAGGCACCCAAAGGCTAGGAGGCCGTAAACAAGACTTAGCAGAATGGTTTTTCGAATGGTTGTTTTGTGTGTTTTCATAAGTTTTATCCGTTTAGATAGGCTGGAAATTCGCGCAAATGAATGGGATACGCCACCTTCGAAACCGGGCAGTGTCACTTTCAGAAGAGTTTCGGCATAAGACTCAAGAGGCACACTCTTTAGCACCCTATGGTCAACCTGAGCTTCGTGTAAGGTTTTTAATTCTCTGAGAACCCAGTATACCACCGGATTATACCAAAGTAGCGCCTGAAAGACTCTCATAAACATAAGGTCTATACTGTGCTTTTGTTGAATATGTACCTTTTCGTGTTGGTGTATGATGTGCCAGGTAGAGGCTGGGTAATTCTTAAATTGCGGTATAAAAATCCAACTCCAGTAAGAAAATGGTGCTTTAACAGAGGGATGTCTTAAAATGTTATTTCCAAGGATAACATCTCTACCCGACATGAGTTTCCAGATAAAGAGCCTGAGGATTTCTATAATCAGCAACAAGGCAAACAGGGCTAAACCAATGGAGTAAATGGTTATGAAGCTTTGCCTGGTAAAAATTGAAGGATTGGCCCTTACTGTTTTAGAATCTGTGTTTTTTGAGATGGATTGTGAGGGGCGAAGGCTTGTGGCAGTATTTTCAAGCTTGGTTTTAAGGGCAAGAGCCTCATGCACAATAATAGGTTCTTCTTCAGTAACCTTATATGAAAGGTAGGGAGCAATGGCACTCAGTATGAGAATACCCAAAACGAGTATTCTCCTCCATTGAAATTGCGTGTTATTCCGAAACAACATGAGGTAGGCCAAAAAGAGTATGCTTAGAATAATACTGACCTTTAAGCTCCAATAAAACACTGCATCAATCATTCTGCCTCCTTTTTGCTTTCCAGAATCTTAATGATTTCATCTAGCTCGTCAATGTCCATTTTCTTGCGATCGGCAAAGAATGAAACAAGGCGGGTGAGCGAACCTTCAAAGTACTTGCTCATTACGTTGCTCATGGCAAAGTCTGAATATTTGGATTTACTGATGAGCGGATAATACCTTTTGCTGTTGCCCATCATTTCGTGAGCAACAAAGCCCTTTTGTTCGAGCACAGAAAGTACCGTAGCTATTGTAGTATAACTCGGAGCATCTTTCTTAAACTCCTCCAATATTTCACGGGTGAAGGCCTTTTCAAGACGCCATACTATTTGCATTATGCGCTCTTCGGCTTTAGTTAGTTCTTTCATAATTCTTAATCTACTATAAATATAGTAGAATTACTATTTAAATAGTAGGTCTTCGAAAAAAATAGTAGAGATAGGTACCTATAGACAGCGTCTGGATTGCAGAGGGTTGGTGTTATTGGGGCTGTAAAGTTATATGACTAACTTTTGGTAGTTCCCTCACTAAAACACATACGAACCACCAATTTTCTTTAAACCATTATACTTTGTATGCTCTCACGCTCCACGCAGCAGCAGGCAAAGATGACTATGTTGTAATGATTGCTCAACTGAAAAAGGTGGACCAGGGTTTATGAAAAGGAGCCATTTTAAATCGAGGTATTATTGATTCTAGGCTTTCTAGATTCCCATATCAGAAATCTAAATACGAGCTCTTATCATTCTGTCTTTGCCTTGCATATCTTGCTTGAGACTCACATTTTGGTATCCCTCACTCTCAAGTAGCTTCATCACCTCATGTCCGTAGGTTTCATGTATTTCAAAATAAAGGCTTCCACCTTCTAAAAGTGCAGGCATAGCCTTTTGTGCAATTACTCTGTAGAACAACAAAGGGTCGTTGTTGGGTACAAACAAAGCCAGGCCGGGCTCATAATCTAGAACGTTGCTGTGCATTTGGGCTTTGTCCGATTCGGGTATATACGGAGGGTTGCTCACAATTACATGGTACCGGCCAATCAGGTTTTCTTGTAGTATATCCAACCGGCTAAAAGTTACATCGGCTTTTAGCTGTTCAGCATTTTTTTGTGCGAGAGCCAAAGCTTCACTAGAAATATCAAGACCTTCCACCTTCAAGCCTTTCCGCTCAAGCGCCAGTGTTATTGGAATACACCCGGTTCCGGTTCCAATATCCAAAACACGCACCTGTGAATCTTTCAGTTCTCCAATTCCCTGAATCACCCAGCTCACCAATTCTTCTGTTTCAGGTCGGGGAATCAGCGCTTCAGGGCCACACTTAAACCTACGCCCATAAAACACCCCAAAGCCAACTACGTGTTGTAGGGGAGTTGCTGCCCGGAGTAGTTTCAGGTCGTGTGACATCAGTTTTTCATCGAAATGCACCGGGCTGTTCAGAGCCAGTTTAATGCTATCTACATGAAAGCGATCGTGCAAATAATGCCGAGCCAATGAGGTAAGCTCGCGCTCCTCGTATAAGTTTGCCAATTCATTAATAACTTGGCGCAACAATTCCTTCGCAGGCTTTTGAGACATGATACAAAGTAAAGCAAATATCACTTCCCACTTTAGTGCAGACGATATTCGCTTTATGCAACGGGCACTTGACCTGGCCGCTTATGGCCGTGGAAGGGTGAGTCCCAACCCTATGGTGGGGTGCGTAATTACCCATAACGCCAAGATTATTGGTGAAGGATGGCACAGAAAGTATGGTGAGGCCCATGCTGAAGTGAATGCCATTAACTCATTGGCCGATAAAAGCCTTTTGCCTGAATCTACGTGCTACGTTACCCTGGAACCTTGCGCCCACCATGGTAAAACACCACCATGTGCCGATCTGCTTATCAGTATGAAAGTGAAGCGGGTTGTAATTGCCGTTGTTGATTCTAACCCACTCGTAGGCGGACAAGGCATTGACAGAATGAAAGCTGCCGGAATTCAGGTAGAAACCGGCTGCCTGCAAAGTGAGGCGTGGGAACAAAACATTAGGTTTTTTACACTCATAGAGAAAAACCGACCATATGTTATACTCAAGTGGGCTCAGACAGGCGATGGTTACATTGCTCGTCAGAATTACGATTCGAAGTGGATTAGCAACACATATTCCCGTAGCCTTGTACACCAGTGGAGAGCCGAGGAAGATGCCATTCTGGTGGGCCCGGGAACAGCTTTGTATGACAACCCAAACCTAAATGTGAGAAGTTGGGTGGGGGCCAACCCCATACGGATTGTCATTGATCGGAAACTGAGGCTGGATAATGCACTTCAACTTTTTGATAGCTCCATTCCTACTCTCATTTATAACTGTCAAAAGACTGGCAACAAAGAGAATATAGAATGGATAAAGTTAGATGAGGAGCAATTTCTGGAATCCCTACTTCAAGACCTGGGTGAGCGAAAAATACAGTCGGTTATTGTGGAAGGGGGAGCAGCTGTTTTAAATGCCTTCATAAATGCCGATTTATGGGATGAAGCCAGGGTTTTTACATCAGGTATGAACTTTGGAACAGGCATTGAGGCTCCCAGATTCTCCGGTCGGCCTATTGCAGAATCCAATATAACAGGCGATGAATTGAAGGTTTACCGGAATCGATAAACTGACGCCCGACTGAACTTTTCCAGCATTGAACCTTAATTCTGAACCGAAATTCCATTCTCTCAGTTACCTTTGCATTCAATTTTAAATACCATGGCAGAAGAGCTTATTATCGATAACACCGCAACGAAAGAAGAAAAATACCAAACGCTTATACCGCAAATAAAAGCCCTTGTAACCGGTGAACCCGATCTTACAGCCAACTTGGCCAATATAGCTTCTGCACTTAAATATGGCATGGGTTTCTTTTGGGTAGGCTTCTATTTGGTGAAAGACAATGAGCTGGTTTTGGGGCCTTTTCAGGGGCCAATTGCTTGCACCCGAATTAGAAAAGGAAAAGGGGTGTGCGGAACTAGCTGGGCCAAGGCCGAAACGGTTTTGGTACCCAATGTCGATGAGTTTCCGGGGCACA
Source organism: Roseivirga sp. UBA838 (assembly GCF_002296035.1). Taxonomy (NCBI): domain Bacteria; kingdom Pseudomonadati; phylum Bacteroidota; class Cytophagia; order Cytophagales; family Roseivirgaceae; genus Roseivirga; species Roseivirga sp. UBA838. Next base: position 121,639 of record NZ_DBHC01000008.1, on the reverse strand, counting down.
TTGCCTGTAGCTCAGACTCTAAGTCTGAAATTGTGCTCCCGGCTTTTAAGAATGGAGAAGTAGCTTTGATTCTTGATGTAGACTCTGACCAACTGAACGATTTCGATTCGGTAGACCAGAAGTATCTGGAGCAACTCATGAGAATAGTTGAAGAGCTTTTTTAACGTTTGTTTCAATGAGAAGTGCTATCCTATCGGTTATTCTTTTTTGTTCTCTTTTTTCATTGAGTTGTTCTCAAGAGGCTAAAATTGAAGCCAAACTCTCTCCATTAACCCAAAAGTTAATTAATGACCTCAATAAAGGGCAGCCTGAGGTGCTGTTTTCCGAAACTGAAATCTGTGACCAGAAAATTGAAGAGATCGTTTCAGTTGACCAAAATATTATTATACTCGCAACACACACCAGCATAGGAATTAGCTGCAAAGGAGTGAGCAGATCAATAGTCTTTGTTGACGGTAAATACAAAGGTTATTATCAGTCAGACGAAATTTATCCTTTGAAAATTGAATCGGATACACTGATCTGGGTTACCGAAGGAGGAAGAAAGTATAAAATGTCACTGAAAAATGAGCTGCCTCGAAAGTTGAACTTCGATGGGCTTGTGACAGTTCCAGTTTTACAGAACTGAGCTTCCCCCTTTCACTCCCGTTTTTGACCAACAATGACTGACTCCATGCCCCACAAGTCATCAGAAAATTTAGCGAAGTTAATAAGGTGACGAGAAACTATTTCAGCTCTGCGATAACCGTCTGGCCACCTTTGGTAATCTGACCATTGGTTACTTTAATTTCAGCATCAAGCGGAAGGAAAATATCCACTCTCGACCCGAACTTGATAAAGCCAAATTCCCGGCCCTGAATCACGCTGTCGCCTTCATGCAAATACCACTTAATACGTCTGGCGGCAGCTCCGGCTACTTGCCTGATGAGTATCTCTACGTTTTTGTGGATTTGGTACACAATGGTGGTTCTTTCGTTTTCTGTGCTTGACTTGGGGTGCCATGCCACCAGATATTTGCCCGGATGGTATTTAAAGTATTTCACCAATCCTGTTACCGGGTTTCGGTTCACGTGCACGTTCAAAGGCGACATAAAAATAGACACTTGTAAGCGTTCCTTGCCTTTAAAGTATTCATCTTCTGTAGTGGTTTCAATTACTACCACCTTACCATCGGCCGGGGCAAGTACGTGCTTCTCATTGAGTTCTACCTTTCGTGCAGGGTCTCTGAAGAACTGCAGGAAAAAAAGGAAAACAACTAAGGATATGCCACCCACAATAATTGCTATGGCAGGAGCGGCCTGAATAAGGTAAAGAACAGTCGCGTTCAATACCAATAAAACGAAGAAGAGGATCGTTAAGAATCCTCTTCCTTCTTTGTGTATTTTCATAAGATTAAAATCCTCCTCTGAACTTATAGGTTTCAGCTACCTTGTCTATGGCTACCACATAAGCGGCTATACGCATTGGGATGTCGTATTTTTGCGAAGCTTGGTAAACTTTATCGAAGGCATCTTTCATAATTCTGTCAGATCTTCTGTTTACACGCTCACGAGTCCACTTATATCCCAATCGGTTCTGTACCCACTCAAAGTAAGATACTGTAACCCCTCCGGCATTTGCCAGAATATCGGGCACAGCCATAATTCCCTTTTCGTTGATTACGCGGTCGGCCTCTGCAGAAGTAGGTCCATTAGCACCTTCAACAATCAGCTTAGCTTTAATTTTATCTACGTTGCCCGAATGAATTACATCTTCGACAGCTGCTGGCACCAATACGTCCACGTCAAGTAAGAGAAGTTCCTCGGCATCGGCCATCAATTCGGCACCATCCCAACCTTCCAAAGAGCCCTTGTTGTTGTCGCGGTACTCAATGGCTTTCTTAATGTCAATTCCTTTCTCGTTGTAGTAAGCACCGGAAATATCGCTCACTGCTACAACAGTACAGCCTCTTTCGGCAAGCAACAAGGCCGCAAATGAACCTACGTTGCCAAATCCTTGAACAGCAATATTGGCATGATAAGGGTTGATTTTTAGCTTCTCCATGGCGGCAAGGGCCGAAACCATTACTCCGCGTCCGGTGGCTTCCACTCTACCTAAAGAGCCTCCTAGTACAAGCGGTTTACCGGTTACAACGGCATTGACTGTGGTTCCCATAGAGCGTGAGTACTCATCCATCAGCCAGGCCATTTCTCTTGGTCCGGTACCCATATCTGGGGCAGGTATGTCCCGGTCTGGACCAAAAACACCAGTCATTGCTTGCGTATAAGCGCGGGTCAATCGTTCAATTTCTCCGGCCGACATTTGCCTTGGGTTGCACTTAATGCCTCCTTTGGCACCACCGTAGGGTATGTCCACTACAGCACATTTCCAGGTCATCCAGGCGGCTAGCGCCTTTACCTCATCCAAGTGTACATCCATTGCATAGCGAATACCACCTTTAGAAGGCCCAAGAATGTTCGAGTGGATCACACGGTGACCTTCAAACACTTTAATGGAGCCATCGTCCATAGTGATCGGCAGTGAAACAGATACTTGCTTTGAGGGTGACTTTAATACGTTGTAAACTTGTTCGTCCAGTCCCAGCACCTCGGCTGCAATATTGAACCTGGACATCATTGACTCAAAAGGATTGGATTTATCCTTTATGGGAGCCGGTTCTATGTAACCCATAGGGAGTATTTGTTGTTTAAGACGGGTCAAAATTAAGGAAATTTTAACCGAATATGTCCAACAGAATTGCCCTTATTTTTCGAATTAAAGTATGAAGTGAAGGTAGGCGGTAGTGAACGGTAAAGAAAGCAGCAGCCCATCAAACCTATCGAGAAAACCACCATGCCCCGGCAATATGCGTCCAGAGTCTTTTATGGCCAATGTTCTTTTAAAAAGAGACTCCACCAGGTCGCCCAATATGCCAAATACTGCCGTAATGAGTGCCAGTCCAAACCATTCGTAGAGGCTTATGATTCCGAAGAGCTGATGCAGACAATAGGCAATAACCAGGGCCAGAGCCAGGCCACCCATGGCTCCCTCCCATGTTTTATTGGGCGAAACCTTCTCAAAAAGCTTTCGCTTGCCGAGTGATCTTCCGGCAAAAAAAGCTCCGGTGTCGGTGGCCCACTGCAAAAACAGAATGCCCAAAACCAACGGATAAGCATAGGCGCCTTCAATGTAGGCTATGGCGTTGACCAACGAAAACGGAAAGGCTATATACACAAAACCCAATATGGAAATGGCCAGGCAGTTAATGGCATGAGATGTTTTGATGGTCTGTAGCGGGTAAATAAAGGCAATGGCAAAAAGAGCCGGCAAAAACCAGAAATATTCGGCCGAAAGGTTAAACTGATAGAAGGCAAAAAGCCCGCTAAAAAGGGCCAGTGCCAAACCTAAGCCCCAAATTTCATAAGGGCTTTTCCCATCCTTTTTGGCTAAACCATAGAACTCCTTGAGGCAAGCCAACATGAGCAGGGCAAAGACTATAGCAAATCCATAAGGAGAGTATGCGATGGCAGCAATTATGCCGGCAACACCAATAAAGGCAGTAATAATACGCTGCAATAAATTACTCATGACTGAAGCTTATATCTTCGTTGATCAGTTTGATGGCTCGCAAAACATCTTCTCGTTTAACCTTTACTTCAAGCGAACCAATGCGGTAAGAATGATCCTGAAGATTGAAAACGATGGCTGCTAGTCCGGCATTAATTAACAAATCTTTCACAATTTCGGCCTGGTGAGGCAATGTTGTGCTATAAACCGTTTGCCAGTTACTCACTCCAATCGTTTTGGTCTAAGATACTCATTTCTAAAGAAAAACATGAGGACAATAAAGAACACAACGGCTACAATTTGTCCTACAACTGGGATGGTCTCTGAATCATCCAGAATGATCTCTGCACCTGAAACCTGAGCGGTGTAGACCAAAATTACCTGAATACCGTTATTGGCGATGTGTCCAATTATGGGGTACCATATATTGCCCGACCACACATAAAAATACCCAAACAAGGCACCCAATAGCATGCGCGGTACCAAGCCATAGAATTGAAGGTGAATGGCACTAAACAAGAGGGCCGATAGCCAAATTGCCAAATGTTTGTTTTTAGAGAGGCGTTGAAGACTGTTTTGTAACAAGCCTCTGAACAGCAGCTCTTCGCCAATTCCCGGAAGTAGGGCTATGGCAATAAAACCGAATAGAAACTCGCCAAAATTGTTGAAAGTGGTGAATTTTTCAGTGGCTTTGGCCAGTTGGTCTTCTGTTTCGCGAGCCCACTTTTCAAAGCCCGACATAAACTCCGGAAACTTAATGTTCTGGTTCCACTCAATGAAATAGGAGTTTACTACCATAAAAGTAAGTGTGGCAAGCACCACCACAACAACCGCTATTGGCCTCACTTTCGTCTCATTGCTGAGTGTCGATAGCTTCTTTTCGGCAAAAATCTTTATGTAAAACCAGGGTACCAGAAAGGTAAAGACCAGCGTGTAAAGTATTTGGGTACTCAATACTTCTATCAGGCTCAGGTAATCGAACATGATTTCGGGGTTCTTCTGGAATTCATCCAGCCCCATGCCGTTGATTAGGGCCAGAATTGCCCCAACTAAACCACCAACAAACTGACCTACAAAAAAGCCGGCTGCCAACAAACCGAGAAGGATTAAAAAGGAACTACTTTCAGTTCTTCCGCCAGTTAGGTCTATGCCATTGTCAAGTCTCGTCATAATGGCGTAAATTTACGCGAAAATTTGAATAGGACTTGGTAAGGATAGGAAACATAGAGGTTGGAGAATTTCCGTTGCTGTTGGCCCCCATGGAAGATGTGAGCGACCCGCCATTTAGGGCGGTTTGCAAAGAAAATGGGGCCGACCTTATGTATACGGAATTTATTTCTTCGGAGGGGCTCATTAGAAACGCAGAGAAGAGTGTGCAGAAGCTGGACATTTATGACTATGAACGCCCCATAGGTATTCAGATTTTTGGCGATAAGATAGAGTCTATGCGGCAGGCTGCGGCCATAGCCGAAGAAGCTCAGCCGGAGATTATCGATATCAACTACGGTTGTCCGGTTAAAAAAGTAGCCTGCAAGGGTGCCGGTGCCGGTATTTTGCTCGATATCCCTAAAATGCAGAAAATGACCGAAGAGATAGTGAAGCAGGTTCAACTACCGGTAACGGTTAAGACTCGCCTTGGCTGGGACGACAGTACTATCCGAATTGTAGAAGTGGCTAAGCGACTGCAAGATGTAGGCATCAAAGCCCTGACAATTCATGGTCGAACACGGGTACAGATGTACAAAGGTGTGGCCGATTGGACCAAGATTGCAGAAGTAAAGAATCATCCGGATATCCACATTCCTATTTTTGGGAATGGCGATATAGACTCTCCTCAAAAAGCGCTGGAATACAAGCAGAAATATGGAGTAGATGGTATCATGATTGGTCGGGCATCCATAGGTTATCCGTGGATTTTCAATGAGATAAAGCATTTCATGAAGACGGGCCAACTGCTAGACCCTCCTTCTATGGAAGAGCGTGTGAGAACCGCTAAGAAACACCTGGATTTTTCACTGGAGTGGAAGGGGGAAAAGCAGGGTATTTATGAAATGAGAAGGCACTATACCAACTACTTTAGGGGAATACCCAACTTTAAGCCCTACCGTACCCGCTTGGTTGAGTCAGAAAATCCCGATGAGTTATTTGCTATTTTAGACGAAGCAGGTAGTGTGTTTGAAGATGCCTATTCGGTGGTGTAAGACATACCTGAAGTGTATAGGATTTGGCAGAACAGGATTGCCCCATAGTGTGGGGAAAAATCTCTCCATTTCTTGAACTAATTCCTATACATTTGGGCTTCTTAACATTCTATGAAAAACACCAACGTAGCCGCCTGGTCTATTCTTATTGTTTTGGCCTTAATATGGGGTACCAGTTTTATTCTTATTAAAAGAGGGCTTGAGGTTTATGCCCCGGGTGAGGTAGGAGCTTTACGAATTTTAGCCGCCTGTTTGTTTTTGGTGCCCATAAGTATTCCTCGTATTCGAAAACTTTCGGCTCGCCAACTCAAGCTTTTATTACTCATAGGTATGGTGGGTACTTTTATTCCTGCTTTTCTTTTCGCCCTGGGGCAAACCCGGCTGGATAGTGGAATAACCGGGGTGCTTAACGGGCTAACTCCCATCTTTACCCTCGCCATTGGCGCAGTTTTTTTTAGCCAGAAGTTTACCACCGCCAACTACCTGGGCATAGCTTTGGCGTTTATTGGTACTGTGGTATTGTTAACTGCCGGAAGCGGAGGAGAGGTGAGCGAATTCAATTTCTACGCCCTTTTTATTGTATTGGCCACCGCCTGTTACGGCACCAACCTCAATGTGATTAAGTATTACCTGGCCGACTTAACCCCCCTGGTCATCACCAGTGTCAGTATTCTTTTGGTGGGACCAATGGCCGGTCTTTACCTGGCTTTCGATGCCGATTTTGCCAATAAAGTAGCTTCCGGCCCGGAAGCCGTCAGAGCTTTGGGTTATGTGGCACTGTTGGGAGTTATGAGTACTTCGTTGGCTCTCATCCTTTTCAATAAACTGGTGCAAATGACCACGCCTATATTTTCCAGCACGGTTACTTACCTTATACCCATTGTTGCCCTAACATGGGGTTTGCTCGATGGGGAGCAGCTTATTTTGGGACAAATCACAGGTATTGCAGCCATACTTTTAGGGGTATTTATCAATAACCGTAAGAAGGCTAAGGCTGCTCAAAAGCAAAACTAGCGACTATGGGGTAATGGTCTGAGGGGTAAAAGAATTTGTTTTTCCACCGGTCTATGACAAACTCTTTAAGTCTCAACCCACTTTTGAGATAAAAAATATAGTCGATTCTGGGGCAGTGGCTACCGCCATTCCAATTGTGATATGTACAGCCTTCCAACTCGCTGCCTGAGTAGGCATCGGTAAAATATTCTTTTAATCTCAGAATATTCTCACCCTCTGGTTCTTCATTAAAATCGCCAAGTAAAATAGTTGGCATTTCTGCCACCTCGGTCATTAACTTTCTCAGAAGTAGTTCCGTACTGCGCTCTCGGCTATTGTCCGAGCGATGGTCGAGATGAGCATTGAGCAGACGAAGCTTCTTGCCAGAGGGTTTGTGTTCCATGACAACCAAAGTGGCTATTCTGGGCAGGGTATTGCCCCAACTTTTAGAGGCAGGTTCAGAGGGCGTGTCAGAGAACCAAAAGGTTTCGCTTTCAATGACCCGCCAGGTTTTCTTATTATAAAAAATGGCATTGGACTCTCCGCCTTTTTCATCGATGGTTCTGGATCTATACACCACATCTAACTGCGAAACCTCATCCAAAATCTCATCGATTTGAAGGGGGAGAGCTTCTTGAGTGGCAATGATATCGTCTTTGTATTTTTTGAAAATAGACATGACCCGGTCTCTTCGGCTCTTCCACTTGTTTTCGCCATCTCCGGGGGTGCCATAGCGGATATTGAACGAAACTACCTGAAAGTCTTGAGCCAGTGATTGACCCATGAGCAAAAAGTATAGCAATGTCCCAAACAGCACTACAGCACGCATATCCAAATCTGCAAAATATGCAGGCAATAGACAAATTATTGGATTTAAACGGTTATTTCAGGAGTTCGTGCAACCTTGCTTCTGAGCGCAGGTCTTTGATTCTGTGAATCAATAACTGGAGGCTCTTGGGTCTGCTCAAAATCTAAACAACAACACTATGCTGAAAAACTATTTTAAGGTGGCTCTAAGAAGCCTTATGAAACAAAAAGGCTTTACGGCCATAAATGTATTGGGGCTTTCGGTTGGCCTTACTTGCTGTATACTCATTGGTCTTTACATCAATGAAGAAATGAGCTACGATACTTTTCACGATAGAGCTGAGGAGACATATCGGTTTACCCGCGAGTTCATGAGCCAGGACGGAACCACCTCACTTCATCTGTCGCGAGTAGCGCCTCCATTTGGTCACTACCTGAAAGATTACTACGAAGGCGATATCGAAACCATCGGTCGGTTCATTACTACTTCCGGCACGGTGCAATATGGCGACAAGCTCTTTGTAGAACCTAATTTTGGCTTTGCCGATCCTGAAATAGTGGATATTCTCACTTTTGAAACCCTTCAGGGTAACCTGAGAGAAGCACTGAGCAGGCCTGGTTCTGTGGTTATATCGGATCGGTTGGCAGAGAAGTATTTTGGTGCGGAGGATCCCATGGGTAAGACCATTAACTTCTCTAATCAAATAGATTTAATGGTTCAGGGAGTTTATAAGAGCTGGCCTGATAACTCTAGTTTTCAACTGGATATGATGGGAGATTTTACCCTGGTTGAGCAGTTTTACGGAGGTAGACAAAACCTGCTGAACGCATGGGGGTCTAATAATTTCACCACATTGTTTACACTTACATCTACCGGTTCGGTTGAGGGTATCTTGGAGCGGTCTGAAGACTTTCTCATAGCCCACTTGGGTGAGGACGCACCCACCTGGACCAGGCTTCATGTGCAAAAGCTCACCGACATACACCTAAGGTCAAATCTTTCGGATGAATTGGGGCAGAACTCGGACATTACTTATGTCTACATTTTCACCTCCATTGCAGGCCTGATTTTACTTATAGCCTGTATTAACTACATGAACCTTTCAACTGCTCGTTCGGCCAGAAGGGCCAAAGAAGTGGGTATGCGCAAGGTGTTTGGAGCCGGTAAACTCAATCTGGTCTATCAGTTTTTAATGGAGTCGGTTGTGCTCACACTGATAGCGGTTGTTTTTTCTGTGGGAATAACGGCTCTTGTATTGCCTTTTTTCAGGGACTTCACCGGGCTAAACCTTGCCTTTAGCCTCACGCAGAACCTGGAACTTATTATTCTTATTGCGGGCGCTTCATTATTGGTTGGAGTGTTAGCAGGTAGTTATCCGGCCTTTTTTCTTTCGGCTTTTAAGCCGCTCGAAGTAATGAGGGGCAGTAAGGGAAGCAGCCCGGCAAAGTCTGGCCTTTTGAGAAAGGTGCTGGTTGTGGTTCAATTTGCAATATCAGCCATTCTCATTATTTCTACGGTAGTCGTTTTTCAGCAGCTCAGCTATATGCAAAACAAAAACCTGGGCTACGATAAGGAGCAAATGATGGTGTTGAGTGTGAGTAACGAGTTGGCCGCCAATCTAACTACCTTTAAGAATGAAGTGCTCAATGTTTCCGGTGTTCGTTCGGTGGGGGCTTCCAGCCGTGTGCCGTCCGGTCAGTTGCTCGATTCACAGGGGGCGCAAGCGGAGGTAAATGGAGAAATGTTGCCTACACAGGTTGTAATAAAACAGTTGCAGGTAGACCATGATTTTATTCCTAACTACCAAATGGAAATGTTGGCGGGGAGAAATTTTACGGAAGATTTTACCCGCGACTCCGCCAATGTGATTCTTAATGAAAAGGCCGTGCGAATTATAGGCTGGAAAAGCCCGGAAGAGGCCATTGGCAAACGTATGGTTTATGGAGGTATTGCCGGGCAGGTAATTGGTGTGGTGAAAGACTTTCACTTTGAGTCGTTGCAGAGCGAAATAGTACCGGTAATCTTTCAAAACAACCGCAATAGACTAAGATTTCTTTCCATAAAGATTGACGGACAGAATCTGAGAAACACGGTCGCTCAAATTGAAGAGTCTTATGCTGCATTTTCTCCTGTGTCACCTATTAATTATAACTTTCTGAACGAGCGATTCGATAACCTGTATCGGTCTGAATCGCAGCGCAGCGAGTTGTTCACTATTTTTTCTGCCTTAGCTATATTTCTAGCTTGCCTGGGCTTGTTTGGCTTAGCATCATTTACCGTAGCACAGCGAGGAAAAGAAATAAGTATACGTAAAGTGCTCGGTGCCTCCGTAAAGCAGATTGTTTCAACACTCAGTAAAGAGTTTATCTGGCTGGTGGGCATTGCCCTGTTGCTGGCAGCACCGGTGGGCTGGTACTTTATGAGCGATTGGCTGGGCGGATATGCCTACCGTGTAAATATGGGAGCTTTACCTTTTCTGGTGGCTGGGGGAGTCGCCTTACTCATTGCTTTTGTTACTATTAGTATGCAAACTTTTAAAGCGGCATTTGCCAACCCGGCTACAAGACTGAGGGAGGATTAGTGGTTTTGTAGTACACAATGCGTGACTCTTGAGAAAAACTTTAGTCATGCATTGTGTATGGTTTTACAAGTCATTGCTCTTTTCGATCACTTCTGCCTAAAAAGAGTTAGCTGCTTTCGGGGTTGTTTTTTAACCCTGAATATGGAGCCTTCCTTTTGGTACCCGAGTTTTTTATAGTAGCCGTCTACATCAGACATTACAAACACAGCCTGGTTGGGGTAGTCGGTTAAAAGGCATTCCATCAAACTTTTTCCAATGGCTTTGCCTCTGTGCGTCTTATTTACCAACAAGTCTATAACCCATATAAACAACCCGGAATCATTGATTGACCGAGAGTATCCGCATAGTTCATTTTCAATATAGGCTACGTAGGTGATCGAGTTTTTTAAAGCTTCACTATAGGCCAAAGTAAAATAATCCTTCCATTCTTCGCCTTCCGATTTTATCATTTTCAGAAGCTCAGGGTACTCTTTTGAGTGATTATATCTTTTTACTTCAATTTTCATTGTCAATGGTCGTCAAGGCTCACTTTTTCAGAGTGTATGCTCTTTGTTCTAGCCCCTATTTCTTCGCTTATTAATTAGCTCAAAACCAATACCCATGGCAATGCCCACGCCAATGCCAATGGCCAGGTTATTCATGGCAATACCAATGCCTGCGCCTATAGCAATGCCGGTACCAATTCCCATTCCGCGGGGTCTTCCGGTTCCATTTTCTCCTTGTTCTTCGTTGCTCATGGCCACTAGTTTAAAGGGCTCCACATATCGGCCGACATACGCCATTGGCCATCGGCTTCTTTTCGCCAGGTAATTAAATATTGTCCTCTAAAAGAAATGGTGTCGGTGTTGTTGCGTACCGATTTGCCCTGATAGTAGCCATAGTCTTTGGCAAGGTTTCCGGAAAACTCGAGCTGCACGGGGGTGGCGGAGTGTTCAAGCACTCTTACTGAAGCCGGCAGCCGCCAGTAGTCGGTCACTTTTTCTTTTCCGCGAATCATTTCCCTATTCCCCGGCATAATTACCGCGTCTTGGGTGTAGAAGCTCATTTGCTGCTCCAGATTGCCGGCAACATAGGCTTGCGAAAAGGCTTTTGAAGCGGCAGCAATAGCTTCAAGCTCTGCCTCATAGCTGCTTTGGAAAGAGGAGCAGGCAAAGAGCAGCGGTAACAATGCCGTAAAAGCTATTCGTTTCATTGTGTTGAATGTAACGAATACTGATGGCTTTAGGCCACGGCACTTCGTATTCTTTTTATTTGCAGCAAGTGTCTTTCCGTATGGCCGAGTAAAAAGCGGAAGGCATCGCCCAATCTGAGTTTAACCAATGGACCCAGTGCCGTGGGCACCTTTACCTTGTTTAGGCTATAGTTTCTAGACTGATCCATAAGACCTATAAACGCACGGTGTATGCGAAAAAACTCATCGATGGTTTCCTGGGCATCAAGAGCTTTTTCCGGATCCATGCTCTTCATGGTTTTCATGGTGTTTTTAATCTCACCCGATTCCTTGGGCGTTATCATGCTAGTGAACCAGTTACCCTTCCAATGGCCCGAAAATACTTCGTCTTTTTGCTGAGGATACTTTTTAAAAGCTTTCTCAATATTCTCTACATAAATGCCATTGGCCAAGCTCAGGTGCTTTAGGCATTGCAAAATACTCCACTTGCCTGCTGCTTCCTGCGTGTTTAGCTCTTCGTATGAGAGATCTTGGGTTAGCGCTTCTACGTGGCTAAGTATGTCGTTTAATCGGTGAATGGATTGATTGACGAAATCTTCTGACCTGACCTTCATTGTTTTTCTTACAAAGTAACTACTGCCTGCTCTTTGGTGTCTTGATATAGATCAAGTTTTTACTGAGCCCATTTTTTTCGCATACGCGAAAAGGTTTCGGGTGTCATGCCCAAATAGGAAGCCAGGTGCTTTTGAGGCACAATCTGAATAATGTGAGGGCTCTGGCTCATTAGGCGTTCAAATTTCTCTTCTGCCGAGTCGGCCAGTAAACTGCGAATGAATATACCAAGTCCAAACATTACCTGCCGGTTGAACCGGAACGTCCATTCTTTGAGTATGGGGACTTTGGAGTAAAGCATTTCTAACTGATGGTAGCTTATTCGCACTCCGGAGCTGTCGGCCAGTGTTTCAAGACTCCAGTCAGACGGTCGTTGAAAAATGAAAGAGTCGTATACACCACTGTACTCTCCGTTGTAGGTAAAGCCCATGTTGTGTTCTGTTCCATTCTTCTCAAAAAAGCCTCTTATTAACCCCTCGTGTACATAGTAGAAGTATTTTTCCACCTGACCAACGGAAGTGATAACGGTATTTTTGTAGTAGTGAAAGGGCTTCCAACAAGTTCGTATTTGTTGCCACTCTTCTTCGTTTAGCGAAATGTATTGTTCAATACTTTTTCTTAAACCGGTGTAGACTTCTTCCATATTGGAAATTATTAAAATGGAATCATTTTTTACAGCTCTAAGTATGGCTAAGGAGGTGAAGTTCCATAAAAACTATGAAGAAGTCGAAGTTTATTCTGCCAGGAAACGAAAGCCGTAAAAATGCGACCGGGCTCAAATTCTTATATGTTTTTTTTAATCTGACCAAAGCTTTATTGCCTGGCAAACCCTCAGGTTTTTTGGGATGAAAAGAGAAACGCGCAACTATAAAAAAGTATAAGGTTGAACCTTATCTGGCCTCTGATGTCTATCCCAAAAACAGTTTGATTGCAAAAGCAATGGCCGTAACCATTACAAAATAGCGGATGTACTTTTCGTTTACCTTGGTGCTCCATCGGCTGGTGAGCCAACCTCCGGCACCATTTCCGGCAGCCAAAGCAAGTCCTAATTCCCAATTGATCAATCCCGAATAGATGAAAATCCCCAAGGCAGAAAGGGTGTATATCAACACGGTTAGCGACTTAATCATATTGATCTTGACCATACCATAGTTGTGAATAAAAGACATGGAGGCAATGATGAGATAGCCTACGCCTGCCTGAATGAACCCACCATAGATTCCGATAAAGAAGAAGGTGATGAGTCCGATGATTTTAGATTTTTTGGTGGTTTTAATTTGGTTGCCTGACTGCAGCTTTTTGCCAAACACCATGTAGGCCACAATAAATACAATGATAGCTGCCAAGATTCTATTAAAGGTTTCTCCTTTAATGTCTACAGCAACGTATGAGCCTAGGATGGCTCCAATAAAAGAGGTGGCACTGAGCCAAAGGTCGTATTTTTCGGCTTTCACTCCCTTAGAGTGGTAGCCTCTCCAAGACATCAGGCCGTTAAAGAAAACGCCTATTCTGTTAGTGGCATTGGCCACATTGGGAGGTAAATTCAGGAAAATAAGTGCAGGAAGGGTGAGTAATGAACCTCCTCCTGCAAGCGTATTGATGACCCCGGCCACAAGACCGACACCAAAAAGCAGGAGGATATTCAGTACGTCCATATCATTGAGTTCACTCAATTAATCATCCCATCTCCAGTCGCCACCGATCTGAAGCTTGAGCTTAAGATTATGTCTTTCTAAAAAAGCCTTGGTTTCAGCGTCCGTCAGCTTTTGAGCGGGAAGTGTATCGGCATCTGCCAAGGCATACAGCATCATGGAACTGAAGCGTACGTTATTCACCATATGCTCTTTGTTGACCAAATCAAAGTCGTCACAGTCTGAATGATAGCAACCATAAATGGCTCTATCTAGTCTGGAAGCAGGAGATGTGTAGGGAATTCCTTGCAACATAAACGGCTGGTGGTCGCTGTGGAGGCCTGCGCCATTGGAGACTACATTCTTATAAGTTGTAGAGTCAATGGCCATGATTTCTTTACCAATTTGCTTAAAGAAAGGCTCTGCTTCCGGTCTTCCGCCTGTTCCGAAACCGGCAGGGTTGCCAGACATGTCTTGGTTCATTATGTACTTAATCTGGTCGATTGTGCCATTTTCAATGGCTTGGTTTACCATATGCCTTGAACCTAAAAGGCCTTCTTCTTCACCCATAAACATCACAAACTGAACAGTTCTCTTTGGTTTAAGATTCAGTGCAGCAAAGGTTCGGGCCATGTCTAACACAGCAAATGAGCCAATGCCGTTGTCTATGGCTCCGGTGGCCAAATCCCAAGAGTCGAGGTGGCCGCCAACAATTACTTTTTCATTGGGCAATTCGCTGCCCTTAATTGTGGCTATTACATTTCTGGCTTTAATGAGTCCTGACTTGTTGGTCATTTTGATGGAAGCAAACTGACGGCTCTTTGTGAGCGTTTCTTTCAGTGCCAGTCCGTCTTCTTTGCCAATACAAACGGCCGGTATAGAAATTAGGCTGCCGGTTACCGAAGCAGTTCCGGTGAGTAAAACGCCACCATCTACCTGGTTGATAATGATGATGCCTATGGCCCCATGCTTTATGGCCAGGGCAGTTTTTTCGGATCGGTGTAGCCCGGGAGTGCCTTCAGGGCTGTTGGGTAAAGTGCCTATGTAAACAAGCGCAATTTTACCTTCTACGGCTCCCGGTTTTGCCTCATAGTCAGCGTCAACTCCGTTGCCCATGTCTACAATTTCAGCTGTTATCTCAGCTTCGACTGGCGAGTGTGCCAGGGTTACGGCAGGCATAGGTGCCAGGCTGCCTTGAGAACCAATCTGTACTTCAATATCTCCTCTGCTCCAAGACTCTACCTCAAAAGGCTGATACGCTACCTGAAGGCCGTAACTCTTCAAAAGGTTGTAGGTATATTCTTCTGCCTTGGCCCCTTCTTCAGAGCCTGTGAGTCGGTGGCCAATGGTTTTGGTGGCTTCTTCCAGCGTTTCATAGGCTCTGGAATTGGCCAAAACCTCTTCGTTTATTTTTTTAAAAACAGTGGCTTGATCATCTTTTTTTGGCGAACAGCCAGATACTACAGCAAGTGCAAAAAGTAGAATGATTGGTTTTTTCATTTGAATTAGCGTTGAGCGGTGAAGATAAAAAGAAAAAGCAGCCGTTGAGCTGCTTTTTAAATGATTGGTTTATGTGCTAAGCACCGGGTCGTCATTGTCTCTGACATATCGGAGGGAGAAGGCTGCCAAAAGCATGAATACTCCCGAGGTAACTATAGCATACATGGGGTTTCCACCATACAGATTTTTTACTATTGGCCCGCCTATAGTTGCATTGACAATCTGAGGGAATACTATAAAGAAATTAAAGAGCCCCATATAGATTCCCATTTTCTTGAGAGGAATTGAGCCTGCAAGAATGGCATAGGGCATGGCTAATATGCTTGCCCAGGCAATGCCAACTCCAAACATTGAACCAATAAGCCAGTACTTGTCTGGAGCGAAATACATGGATATTAATCCTAAGCCCCCAATAAAGAGTGACACCGCGTGTGTTTGCTTCCTGCCAATTTTTGCAGCAATTGAAGGAAGCAAGAAGGCGTAAATAGCCGATACTAAGTTGTAAACCCCGAAGATGATTCCAACCCAATCTCCGGCATTTTGATAGGCCTGAGAGGAGTTATCATCAACGGGCAACCCCCAAATATGATGAGCAATTGCAGGAGTGGTATAAACCCACATTCCGAATAGGGCGAACCAAGAAAAGAATTGAACCAGCCCCAACTGCTTCATAGTAGTTGGCATGCTGGCAATGTCTTTAGCAATCTGACTCATGCCTTTACCTTCGGTCGGGGAGGCAATAGATTTTTCGAATTCTTCTTCGAATACAGCTGTTTCTTCAGGCGTATATTCTTTGGTTGTAATTACAGTAATTAATATGGTTGCAATAAGTACCACCGCTCCGCAAACAAAGGAAATGATTAAACTGGGTGGTACTGAGCCCGGTTCTGCGGTATTGGCAACACCAAACCAATTGGTGACGGCCCAGGGCAACCACGAACCAATCACGGCTCCAATACCAATGAGCACTGTTTGAATGCTAAAACCCAATGTGGTTTGGTCGCCCGGGAGTTTGTCGGCCACCAAAGCCCGGAAAGGTTCCATGGCAATGTTAAAGCTGGCGTCCATAATCATTAAAAAACCTGCACCAACCCAAAGAGCAGGGAGGAAGGCAATGAACATATCTGCCTGCGGCATAAGAATTAGACCCACGGAGGCTAAAAGGGCACCTGCCAAAAAGTATGGTCTTCTTCTGCCAAGCCGGGTCCAGGTTTTGTCGCTGTAATGGCCAATAATAGGCTGTACGATCATTCCGGTCAGAGGGGCTACAATCCAGAACCAGGATAGTTCTTCTACATTAGCTCCAAAAATCTGTAGAATTCTACTGGCGTTGGCGTTTTGCAAGGCAAAGCCCATCTGAATTCCCAGAAACCCGAAACTCATGTTCCAGATTTGGATAAAACTTAAGCGAGGTTTGATGGCCATAATTATCTATTTAGCAAATACTTTAAATCCGTTGGGTGGCAGCGAAAGCTCACCGGAAACTACTGTTTCTATATTGTCCACTACATTGCGCATTGCCCCCAACTCTTCTTCGAAAGTAAGCGTTATGGGTTGGCCCTGAATGTTAATGAATACCACTACCTCATGCTCTCTTTTTTTTCTCTTATAGGCCAATACACTTTCGTTTGCCGATGTTTCTATCCACTCCAGGCTTCCGCCAAACTCTCCATTCCACAGGGCAGGGTTATCTTCCTTTAGTTGGAACAGGGTTTTATATAGATTGGAGAAAACATATCCACCAGACCAATCAATACTATCTTTCTCGAAGAATTCCAGTCGCTTCGTATTATTGGCCTCTTGCCCCGAGTAGACTAGCGGCATGCCATAAGTGGTGGCTGCAAAAACAAACCATGCCTCCTGTCCCTCACCAAAGAATTCTTCGGCCGTACCGTTCCATGAATTTTCATCGTGGTTGGTAATAATATTCATTTTATAATAGCCTTTGGGATAGCGTTCAAAGTCTTTTTTGTACATGGCTTTAATGGCCTCAGGGCTTTCTTCACCGCTCGCAACTCTGCGCATCAGGTGCATCAACTCCCAGGAGTAAGTCATGTCAAAGGCTTCCTCGTGGAGTTCCGGTTCTTCTCCCTCGGCAAGCATAAATACAGGCTTAATGGCATCTAGCTCTGCTCTCACGGTGTTCCAGAAGTCAATGGGTACCATACCGGCCACATCACAGCGGTAGCCATCAATGTCGAATTCGCTGACCCAGTATTTCATGGCATTGAGCATTTCTTTCCTCAGCTCCTCATTGTTATAGTCCAGATCTATTACGTCCTCCCAATCAGCAACGGGCGGCTGAAATTCACCACTTTCTGTTCGGTTGTAGTATTCAGGGTGTGTCTCTGTCCATGAATGATCCCAGGCTGTATGGTTGGCCACCCAGTCGATAATCACCTTCATGTCATGGGCGTGAATGGTGTTAACCAGATGTCGAAACTCTTCTTCGGTTCCAAACTCGGGGTTTATGGCTGTGTAGTCTTTTATGGAGTAGTAGCTTCCCAGACTGCCTTTTCTGTTTTTTGCTCCAATGGGGTGAATGGGCATTAGCCAAACTATGTCTATCCCCATAGCCTTCAGGCGAGGTATTTCTTTGGCAAAGGCATTGAAGGTGCCCTCGGGGGTATGTTGCCTTATGTTGGCTTCATAAATTACGGCCGTTTTGCTCCACTCCGGATGCTTCACTCTCGCTGCGTGATCTTCCGGCCGATTGGTTTTTTCATTTCCCCCGCAAGCCAATAGAATTAGCGATAGGCTTGCAAAAAATGCTTTCAGTCTCATGCTATTTCCAGTTAAGATTAATCTCTTCTTGCGTAAACGGTATTTCCAATGTCTTTACTCCTTTGCTCCAGTAATCGCGTTTGGGCCGTTGTGGCAATGGATCAAACTCTGTAATAGGTGCCAGTAGCTGAAGGTCTTCCACATGGAAAGTTACCGATTCGCCATTGATTTCAAAGGAGTTAGCTTCAAAACCATGAAGGTGTATTTTGAGGCTGTGGAATTCAGAAGTATAACTTCCTTCCTGTTTGGCAACCTGCAGTGTACCCATTTTTCCATTAAAGTAAATTTCGCGTTTGCAGTACTGGCCCTGCTCAAAGTTGTAAGTAGAGCCATCGTCTTCATAGTACGTTTGATGAGTCTCTACTTCTCCAAAATAGAGGTGCAGCTTGAGTATACCATCCGTTTTTTCCTGAGTGGTTTGAACCACATTTTGCAAAGGAATGATGGCTCCCTCTTTGGCAAATACCG
This sequence comes from Roseivirga sp. UBA838, assembly GCF_002296035.1. Classification (NCBI taxonomy): domain Bacteria; kingdom Pseudomonadati; phylum Bacteroidota; class Cytophagia; order Cytophagales; family Roseivirgaceae; genus Roseivirga; species Roseivirga sp. UBA838. The sequence goes on along the minus strand of NZ_DBHC01000008.1, from coordinate 103,344 downwards.
GCAGGTCTTCCATCTGGGTTTCTACCAGTATATGGCAACCTCCTTCATGAAGTTCGTCTGTAAAGAAGTTATACCATTTGCCTTGAGGCAGGTAAATTTTGGAATACTCTTGTGTAGTGGTGGTTGGGCAAACCAATAACCACTGCCCCAGCGTAAACTCATTTTGAGCGTTGCCCTGATAAATGTTTTGGTCGTTGTAATAGTCTACGGCCAACGATCGGTTAATGGGGTTGCCCTTGTGGTGTGCCTCAAAAAACAGACTGTACAAATAAGGCATAAGCTGGTAGCGTAGGTTGATATAGTTTCTGGAAATTTCTTCTACTTCCTCTCCGTAGGCCCAGGGCTCGGAGTCTCTTACATTAACCATGCTGTGTACTCTAAAAAATGGAGCAAAAGTGGCTACCGCCAACCAGCGGGCAAATAGCGCTGGGGCCGATTCGCCCACAAAACCGCCCACATCGTAACCGGAAACGGGTATTCCTGTCATACCAAGGCTATTCACCAACCGAACTCCCAATAGCATGTCTTCATCGCCAGCCACGTTGTCTCCTGTCCACACAGCCGAATAGCGCTGCACTCCGGCAAACCCTGCCCGTGTGAGTGTAAAGGGTCTTTTGTTGTTCAGTTGTTTTTTGGCTCCTTCAAAAGTTGCCCGCACCATTTGAAAGCCATAGATATTTCTGGCCTTTTTGTGACTTGCCGTTTGGCCTTCGTAGTCAAACTCAATGAGGTTGGGAATGTCTTGTCCCCAACAGGCCGGTTCGTTCATGTCGTTCCAAAAACCTTCCAGCCCCTTATCGGTGTAAAACTTGAGCTCATCGGCCCACCAATCACGACCTTCCTTAGCTGTAAAGTCAGTAAAATGGCTGTTGCCTGGCCATACGCTAGCCTCAAAACGGCTGCCATCGGGGTATTTTACAAATATGTCTTTTTCAACTCCCCGGTCGTAGGTGCCATAGCCCGGTTGTGTAGCTATACCCGGATCTAAAATTACCACCACCTTAAAGCCCTGGGCCTCCAGTTTCTCTATGAGCCTCTTAGGATCGGGAAATCGATTTTTATCGAAGGTAAAGGCCTTGTAGTCTTCCATGTAGTGGATGTCCAGATAAATAACATCGGCCGGAATACGCTTTTTTCTAAACGTATCAGCCACCGTATATACCTCATGATCCGGGTAGTAGCTGTAACGGCATTGCTGAAAGCCAAGGCTCCATTTTGGAGGAAGTTGTGACGTGCCGGTGAGCCGCGCATATTCTTGAATTACTTCTAAAACGGTATCGCCCTGAATAAAATAGTAGTTCAGGTCACCGGCTTCGGCTCCAAAGTAGCTAAATCGGTTGTTGTTGGAAGCTCCAAAATTGAAATGGGTTTTGTGGGTGTTGTCAAAGAAGATACCGTAGGGCTGACCTTCTCTGATGCCAATATAGAATGGGGCTGACAAATAGAGCGGGTCGGTGTCATTGCCAAATGCAAAGGCATCGGAGTTCCAGTTTACAAATGAAGATCCGCGCCTGTTCAGCCCTCCTCCCTTTTCGCCTAGTCCTAGAAAAACCTCATTAGGGCTCAGGGTTTTATAGTTGGTCACCTCATGCCCTAACCAGCTAATACCAAAGGCAGGGTCGTCCTCATTCAGTATTTGTCCGTGGTTGTTTTTAAAGCACAACCTAAGCGGAGAACGCTTAATTTCCAGTTGAATATCAGCCGTCTTTAGCGTCAGGCTCTGGTCTGTTTCTTTAGCATCAATGCTCACCTTTTGAGGAGGCAGAACTACTGAAAAAGGGTTTTCATCGAAAGCCTCGTGTTTGGAAGCCTGAATGCGGCAAATTTTGCTGGTGTAAAACTTTATACTGAATTGCTTATTTCCTGCAAGGCCGGACAATCCGTTTTCTTGCCACGAAAAATGCTGAATGGTTCCTATGGACTCGTTTCTCAAATTCATTGGGATTTGGGGTTGGAGGGGCAATAGCTTGCTTCTCTATTGCACAATTGTAATGTGAAAATAGTGTTTTTGAGAGGTGGTTTAATGGAGAACGGGCAGAAATGCTGTCACAAACGTTTGCATGGACGGTTTATGGCATGGCTGCCTTAACCGTCTTTCTGTCAGACGATTCGCGAACAATAAGCTCAGTGTCGAGAATTCTTATAATACTTTTGCCGTTAGAAGACTCATTGATCTCCTGAAAAATTAGCTTGGCTGCTTCGCGCCCCATTTCATAGCCGGGTTGGGCGACACTGCTAAGCGTGGGGTGAATGAGTGAAGAAAACTGCCAGTTGCTAAAGCCTACAATGGCCACTTCTTCCGGAATTCGGATGTTGGCTTTTTTTACGGCCTTTAGTGCACCCAGTGCGGCCATGTCGTTGCTGGCAAATACTCCATCTATTTTCTTTCCAGATGCCAACAGCTGAGTCATTGCGCTTTCGGCTTCTTGCTCGGTGCCATTGCGGCATTCAATAATATTGTCTTCGTTGATAGGTATTTCGTAATCTTCCAGAGCACTTATGTATCCTTCTTTGCGCTTTCGGCCAATAATTAAATTGCTGGGGCCTGAGAGGTGCACAATGTGGCGACAGCCTTGTTCAATGAGGTGTTCTACCGCATCGTAAGCACCCTGATAGTCGTCTACAATAACCGATGAGGCATTCATGCCTTCTACCAGTCGGTCGAAAAACACCATAGGAGTGCCCTCACTCACTACTTTTTTGAGGTGTTCCAGGTCGGAAGTTTCTCTGGAAATAGAAACCAGTAAGCCATCTACGCGGGCGCTCATGAGGGCGTCAATGCTGTCGGCTTCCCGTTCGTAGTTTTCGTTCGATTGGCAGATCATTACGTTGTAGCCCTCTTTCATGGCTTCATCTTCGATGCCGCTAATGACCGTGGAAAAGAAAAAGTGGACAGTCTCGGGTATAATTACACCTATTACATTGGTGCGTTGGTTTCTTAGGCTTAGGGCAATGGAGTTGGGCCTGTAGTTGTATTTGTTGGCCAGTTCGGTAACGGCCTTTTTTGTGCTGGGGCTTATGCCCGGAAAGTCTTTCAATGCTCTGGAAACAGTAGAACAAGAAATGTTGAGTTCCTTGGCAATATCCTTAATGGTAACCTGTCCCTTCTTCATGGAGGCCTTCTTCAAACAGACTTTGGAATGGACTCTTAAATAAGTTTATATGTTTTGAATAATCTAGTTTTTGCAAAATTTTTTCAAAAAATGTATTGTGCGAATTTGAGCAAATTTGGCTATTTCAATCGTTTGCAGAATATTCATAGGTAGTTAGGGCTCAATGGGTTAGATTGACTAATTATAGATTAATGCCTACTTTGGTTCCCTGACAGAGCACTTTCTGAGATGAACTGTCAGTAATTTCCTCCATTTCTATTATAGTTTACTTTACTTATAGCGCAAACCTTTGCGCTATAAGTGTTTTATACCATTTCTGTTAAGAGGTTTAAGTTTTAACTTCACAATTGTTTTCTTTGCATCACTTTTAAAAACATAATCAAATTCGAAATGGGAAAATTCAGAAGCGGGGTGCTGTACGGTCAGGAGTTGAAAGACTGTCTCAGCTATGCTAAGGAAAATGAATTTGCACTACCGGCCGTTAACGTAGTGGGTACCAATAGCATCAATGCAGTATTGGAAACCGCCAAACGAGTTAACTCCCCGGTAATTATTCAGTTTTCTAATGGCGGAGCCTCTTTTTATGCTGGTAAATCACTTTCTAACGATGGGCAAAACGCGGCTATTCAGGGAGCTATATCCGGAGCAATGCATGTGCATTTGATGGCCGAGCACTATGGTGTGCCTGTGATTTTGCATACTGACCACTGTGCTAAGAAGCTTCTCCCATGGATTGACGGACTGCTGGAAGCCGGCAAGAACTATTATGCCAAAAACGGGCAGCCGCTCTTTAGTACTCACATGCTCGACCTTTCTGAAGAACCACTTCATGAAAACATTGAAATTAGTGCTGAGTACTTCAAGAAAATGGCTCCACTTGGTATGGGTATTGAAATAGAGCTCGGTATTACCGGTGGTGAAGAAGACGGAGTAGATAATACCGATGTAGATTCATCGCGCTTGTATACTCAGCCAGAAGAAGTAGCCGAAGCATGGGACGCGATGCGCAAGATTGGTGATATTTTCACTGTAGCGGCTTCGTTTGGCAACGTGCATGGGGTGTATAAGCCCGGTAATGTGGAGCTAAGACCTGAAATATTGAAAAACTCTCAGGAGTTTATTCAGAAGAAATTTGGCACGGAAGAAAAGCCCGTATACTTCGTGTTCCACGGAGGGTCTGGTTCTGAGCCGGAAAAGATTAAAGAAGCTACTTCATATGGTTCCATAAAAATGAATATCGATACGGATGTACAGTGGGCTATGTGGGATGGTATTCATTCTTACTACAAAGAGAAGAAAGATTATCTGCAGGGGCAAATTGGTAACCCTGATGGTGAAGACTCTCCGAACAAAAAATACTACGACCCACGGGTTTGGTTAAGAAAAGGAGAGGAGTCTGTAGTGAAGCGCCTGGAAAGAGCTTTCGATGAGTTGAATGCTATTGGCAGAAACTAATAGGCCGAACAGGCAGATTAGATAAACGAATTAATCTTGGTTGGGGCGATGTTTGAGTTGATCGGACATCGCCCATTTTTTTGTAGCATGTGGTTAGATGGAGAGTATTTTAGCTATACGAAACTCCTCATCGTCCAGTCGCTTAATAGTCTTTATGGCTTCTCCTATTGGAGTATAGGCAATGCGGTTGTTAATAATGCCCACCATAACGTTGGACTGACCATTGCGAAGCCCTTCCACTGCGGCTACTCCCATGCGGCTGGCCAGTACTCGGTCTAAGGTAGTGGGGGTGCCCCCTCTTTGCAAGTGCCCCAGTACGGTAACCCGAATGTCAAAGTAGTCGAGTTGTTCTTTTACCTTGGCGGCTATCTCATAGGAGCTACCCAGGTGGCAGCCTTCGGCTACTATTACCACGTTAGAAGCTTTTTGGTTTGCAGCTCCTTTTCTTAGTCGATTAATGAGTGCCTCAATGCTCCAATTGTGCTCAGGTACAATCATGGCCACGGCACCACCGCCAATGGCAGAGTTGAGGGCAATGAACCCGGCATCGCGGCCCATTACTTCTACAAAGAAGAGGCGCTCGTGCGAAGAAGCTGTGTCTCTTATTTTATCAATAGCTTCGCGGGCCGTATTACAGGCCGTGTCGAACCCAATGGTAAAGTCGGTACCGGAGAGGTCGTTGTCTATGGTTCCGGGTATCCCAATTACCGGTACATTAAACTCTTGAGAGAAGATGTCGGCTCCGGTAAACGACCCGTCTCCGCCAATCACCACCAGAGCATCTAAGCCATTGGCTTTAAAATGTTCATAGGCTTGCTTACGGCCTTCTTTTGTACGAAACTCTTTGCTTCTGGCCGAGAGCAAAAAAGTACCTCCACGGCTAAGAATGTTTGAAACAGACCTTACATAGAGCTGTTCCATATTGCCTTTAATAAGGCCATCGTAGCCTTTGTATATGCCAAAAACTTCTATGTCGTAATAAATACAGGCTCTTACTACTGCTCTTACAGCAGCATTCATTCCGGGAGCATCGCCCCCACTGGTAAGTACCCCTATCTTTTTAATTTCAGTGGTCATGTTGCGTTAAGTATAATCAAAAATACTCTTTTCGGTGCGAACGGGATGCTATGCATGAGCCTATTCCACTGCAAACGATTGAAGGAGGTTGGGTTTAATCATTGCCGCCTGTTGGCCAGCAAAGGTGGAGGTTCTCCGGTAAATGGGTTAAAACGACTAATGGTTTTGGCTTCCATGCCATAAGCTCTCAAAACACTTCGGTCGCCATACTTATCCCTTATTTTATCCATGGCATGGTAGAGGTTAATCATTTCTTCAGAATCATCGAACAGGTTGATTTGTAGTCCTCCTTCTACCAGGCGGCTAAACCGAACACCAATGAGCCGAACTAGTAGTCGTTTTTGGTAGAGTTTTTCAAAAAGTTCAAGGGTTTTAGGAATGAGTATGTGGTCGGCAGAAGTGTAAGGAATACGCGATTGTAAGGTGTAGGTGTTAAAGTCGGAGTAACGCACTTTTACCGTTACGCAGGCGGTGAGCTTAAGGCCTCTTCTGAGTTGGAAAGCCAGATTTTCGGCCATGGCAGTAAGTATGCCTCTCAGCTTGTATACGTCAATGGTATCACGATCAAAGGTTCTTTCTGTAGAAATAGATTTCCGCTCGCTGTAGGGTATTACAGGCGAAGTGTCCACTCCATTGGCTTTTTTCCAAATGCTTATACCATTTTGGCCCAAAACCTTTTCCATAAGTTCTACAGGCATTTCCTGAATGGTTTGAATGCGTTTAACCCCCAAGCCATAAAGGGTAATTTGAGTCTTTTGACCTACCATGGGAATTTTACTGATGGAAAGCGGGGCTAGAAAGGTTTTTTCTTTGCCATAGTCTATGCGCAACTGATTGTTGGGCTTGGCTTCTCCGGTGGCAATCTTAGAGACCGTTTTGTTTTTGGAGAGGCCAAAAGAAATAGGAAGGCCTGTTTCTTTAATAATTCGTTTTCGTAGCTCCGTAGACATCTGGTAGCTGTTGAAAAAACGATCCATCCCGGTAAGGTCGGCATAGAATTCATCGATAGAGGTTTTTTCGTAAAGAGGTACCGTTTCTTTGATGATCTCCGTCACCATTTCGGAGTATTTGGTGTAGGTGCCTGAGTTGCCTCTAATCTGAATGGCATCGGGGCAAAGCTCTTTGGCGCGTTTCATGGGCATGGCAGAATGAACACCGTAAGCCCGGGCTTCATAGCTACATGAGGCTACTACACCACGATCGCTCGTACCCCCAATGAGCACGGGCTTACCCATTAGGCGACTGTCTAGCAGCCGCTCCACCGACACAAAAAAAGTGTCCAGGTCAAGATGTAATATGGTATTCTCCACGCTTTAGGTTGTTACGGACTTATCACACAAAGCTAATTATTTTAGTTTACTAAATAATTTAGCTTACGTAGAAAAATTTAGCCGTCAACCACCCGACTTTCGGTCGTATCATCATGTAGCCTGCTTGTTTTTTCGGGAAGGCTACAGGTGTAGTTTGGGCGAACACGAATTACTTCAATTTGTATCTTATCAAATATTTAAAGTTCTCCAGACCAAGTTTGTCTTTAAAATCACTAAAAATTGAAGGTATGTTCTCGGGTTTGCCTTCAGGAAAGTATGATATCCAGCGATACTCGGGTATTGAATAGTGGAAACCATTTGAACCAATCCCGGCTGGTTTAGATATAAAGTATACCAATCCTTTAGGTAGAATTGAATCCTCAATATATGCGACCTTGGTTTTTACATCAGCCATTCCATGTCTCAGCCTTTTATTTTTGACAAATGAGAAGCGTATAAAATTGTCTTTTACGCTTTTGATATCTGTTATATAGTCATATTCGTGTCGGATGTTCGTGAGGTTAGGGTCGTTAATTTTCCCAAGCCAAGGGTTGGGAAGTACTTTTAACTTTAATACCTGTTTTACATGGAGGTTATTGTCTAGTTGATACAATGTATCCGATAAAGGTTTCTGAAAATAGAATGTGGATGGGGAGTCGTAGTTTGGAGCTATACCTCCAGAGTAACCTATTAGTGATGGCATATCTACTGTATAATTTGCTCCCATCTTTTTAGGAGTGCCATCAAGTCCCCAAACTATTAAATTTGGTTTTTCAGGAAAAATAGAATTGTAGTTAGAATAGGTAACAAAGTTTTCTTTTAATGCGACCATACCTAAAAGACGGTCATTTAGTTTTACCTTTTCTATAAACTCTCCGTTTAAAGTGAATTTTAATATCGCCATATCAAAATGAGAGAGTACCACTATTTGGTTGTCAACAAGTGCAATATTGGTAATTGAGTGGTACTCCTGTGGTCCTGGCCCTTGTTTACCAAAAGAGAAAAGGTAATCGAGTTTTAAATTATATACCTTAATGTCGTTGTTAATGTCATCTAAAACATAGACAAAATTGTCATTGACGATAACATCTTTAATCCTTCCTATGAACGGAGTGTCAGGGAAGGCAACTAGCTCGATTGAATGATATATTTTAGTTAAATCTAGCTCGGATTGTGAAACCTCTATTTCTGAAAAAGGAATGTCACCTAATACCTCCTCCCTACTTTTGGAGTGGCACGAATAGATAGCGAACAAGAGAATAAAAAATAGATACTTCAAGTGATGGAAATTGATATGTGTGCTGTTGAAAAAACTATAATAGAATAAATAAAAGAAGACTTTTAATAAGTATGGCCTTATGTAAGGAAAAGAGAACACTCAGGTTGAACTTCTGTTAGTCCTTCAGGACATGTTGTGTTGTCAACACATCTTTCGTTACCCAATACACAGTTACTAGAGCTAGTCAGAATTGCACCTGTGTCATTATAACAATCCATATCTACTTTGGTAAAGCCGCCATTAGAAGATTTTACCCCGTAAGGGTTTATAGCTATAGTTACAATAGCTATACCTATAACGATTAAGAATGAAGATAATAGTTTTTTCATTGTATTAGTGTCTAACTACAAATAGGTGGAAAAATATTATTATCAATCCGTTGGGTGAAATTAAGTTATAGGGTTACCCATTTAGATCGTATTTATTAGATTCCGGTATACTAGACACAAGCTGTGCCCTCACAGCGTTTTTTTACAACCATTTGTGAAGACACAAATGGAGGCATGGTTACTAAATAGCTTAGCTTCTATAGAAAAATCTTAGGATTGAAGCGAAGGAATAAAGATTGCCTGAAGGTGTTGTCGGCCTAAGCCTGCCTGCCGACAGGCCGGCTCAGGGAGAGAGCAGAATTATTTCCACTTAATATTACAGCCCAGACTTGGGATTTGTGGAGCAGAAACAGGCTTGCCTTCCAGTATTTCGTCTAAAGCAGCTCGCAGGTCCTTGCCGGTTACAGGTTTGCCATTGCCGGGGCGAGAATCGTCCAGTTGGCCACGATAAGCACATTTTAAGTCTGCATCAAAAACATAGAAGTCGGGGGTGCATGCTGCATCATAAGCTTTGGCTACCTCCTGGGTTTCATCGTAGAGATAGGGAAATGTATAGCCAACTTTTTCTGCTTCTTCCTTCATTAACTCAGGAGAGTCTTGCGGGTAGTTTTCTACATCATTCGAACTGATGGCTATAAACGAGACTCCTTTTGTCTGGTAGTCTTTTGCCAGCGATACTATGCCCTCGTCTACATGTTTCACAAATGGGCAATGATTGCAAATGAACATAATTACCGTTGCCTTGTCTGACTTGAGTTCAGCCAGGCTTAGGCTTTTTCCTGAGATGGTGTCCGGAAGTTTAAAGTCGGGGGCCGGAGTGCCCAGTGGTAGCATATTGGAAGGTGTTCGTGCCATAGCTTAGTTATTCAGTTATTGATTAATTGATAGGGTTACTCATTTAGATCGCATTTGTTAGATCCGGTATACTAGCCACAAGCTGTGTCC
>NZ_DBHC01000008.1:0-93442 GCF_002296035.1 Roseivirga sp. UBA838 | reverse complement strand
GACTTAAGTAAGTAACCCTATTAATTAGAGAAAACTCAAATTAGTTCGGTTTTTTTAGTTCCGAACGGGTTGAATTCACCATGATTTGCCAACGCTTCGGGTATTTACACCAAATAGCTCATTGCCGCTCCGGCAAAGGTTAGAGCTAAGAAGAAGCCCAGCATATCGGTAACCGTTGTAAGAATAGGGCCCGATGCCAGAGCCGGGTCGGTGTTCATTTTTTTAAGAAACAACGGAATGGTGCCGCCAATGCTTACGGCCACAATGGTGTTAATGGCCAGAGCGCCACCCACAACAAGTCCTAAATAAAAATTGCCCATATAGATAAATGCTGCCAGACCAATGAGCAGGCCAAGTACCAACCCGTTGATAAGTCCTACCTTGATCTCTTGCCAAAGTACCCGGGCCAGTTCATAGGGCTTAACCAAACCCAGGGAAAGCTCGCGCAAACTTACCGCTACGGCCTGGTTGCCCGAACAGCCGCTCATGTCGGAAATAACAGGCAGGAACACGGCCAGGGCAATCACTTCTTCGAGGGTGTCCTGGTAAAAGGCAATAACACTTGCGGCAATAATGTTGAGCACAATGTTTACAGATAGCCACGAAAGCCTTCTTTTTGAACGAAGCCATACCGGCATAGAGCGGAGCTCCTCTCCTCCCACAATACCCTGGGTTTCCAAAAGCTCCAGGTTAGACCTTTCCGTTTCTGCTTCGCGAAGGTCTTTTCGGAGTACTATACCCAGCAGTTCTTCGGTTTCGCTTACCACGGGCACTCCAAAGAAATCGTATTTATCGAAAAAACCGATGAGCTCTTCCAAACGGGCATTGGGTAGCATGGTTTTAGCATTCTTAATGGCTATGGTATCCAGTTTGGTGTTGGGACGAGAAAGTAACAAATCGCGCATTTGCAAAACCCCGACAAAGCGGTTGTCGGAGGTAACATAAATATATTGTACGTGGTAGTCTTCGTATTCCTCGGCCTTTTCCTGAAGGTCTTTTACCGTTTGGGCTACCGTCATGGCCGAGTCATAGGCCAGGTATTCCGTTACCATTAGCCCACCGGCCGACTCAGAATCGTACTGTATGAGCTTTCTTACATTTTCGGCTTCCTGAGGCCGCATTTCTTCAAGAATGGCCTCGGCTTCTTCCGTTTCCAACTCGGCCAGAATATCTACCTGGTCATCGCTATACAACTCATTAAGAATAGAAGCAGCGGTTTCTATCTGAGCATTTTCTATGGCTTCTATGGCCTGGTTTTGGGGTATTCGCTCCAGAAGCATAGCGGCATCTTCCGGGCTTAAAAGGCCAATAAGCGAAACCTGTTCATCTTTGGAGAGCCGGTTGTAGGCATAGATCAGGTCTTCCGTTTTCAGGCTTTCCATCAACTGATGAATGCCCTCACTGTCTTTTAGTTCAATGAGCGAAGAGAGTTCTTCCAAAAATGTTATTTCTTTTTCCATAATTACTTTTGTACGCCTATGTGCATTAATGCATCGCCCTGATGTACTATGGGGTTGTTGTTAAGGCCTATTACATAGCCTGTTGCCGGGCTTTTAATCTTGTGCTTAAAAGCCCCGAAGGGTTCGGCTATATAGCCTACAATTTGATTTTTTTCTACAAAGTCTCCTGATTTTGCTCCGGCCAGAAAAATACCGGAATAGCGTGCCCTTACCCACGATGAATTGTAGATGACTCTGGTTTTTTGCATGGCATCTGGGGCTCTCTCGCGCATGCCCAGGTACTTCATTACCCTCAAAGCCCCGTTTATTCCTGCCTGAATGGCATGTTCATCGAAGCGAGCCGATTCCCCTCCTTCATAGACCAAAATATGCTTACCCATTCGGGCGGCTGTTTGTCTCAACGACTTTGGACGAAAGGGGGAGTTGAGAATAAAAGGAGGTTCAAACGCATTGGCAATGGCGCGGTTGCGTTCGTCTTTAAGTACACAGCGTATTTGTGGGTAATTGGTTCGGTCGGCCCCTCCGGTATGAAAATCGAGGCCCACATCTATTTTGGGTATGATATTATTGGTAAGGTAATGAGCCACGCGCGAGGCCAACGATCCGTTCTTATTTCCGGGAAACGACCGGTTTACATCTTTTCCATCGGGCACATAACGGCTAAAGTTAATGAACCCAAACATGTTGATGATGGGAATGCAGATTACTGTTCCAACTTTGGGTTTGTGTTGGTCTTTTTCAATAATTCTCCTGACTATCTCCGTTCCGTTAATTTCATCGCCATGCAGGCCTCCGCTTAGAAGAAGAGTGGGGCCATCTTCAAGAGCCCGGGCCACCGTAATCTTCAGGTTAATTTCTGAGTGAGAGGGCAATCGGGCAATATTTACGTTGATAACTGCTTCTTCGCCCGGCATTACGGGCTTTCCACTAATTATAAAGGGTGTTCTCAAAATCGCTGGCTGATTGTTTGGGCTAAATCTACACACAAACCCTGAATAGCCTTAGCCTAATTTAACTTTTCAGGGAGCAAGTTCGGGGCTTGTTTTTCATTAAGCCCTCCAAAAACAAAATCTAAAAGGTCATAAAAATGTTTAAAGCTACTGTCGGAGTCACCTTGCTGTTGGCCTCAATAGTTGCCATGCCTTTGGCTTTTGCGCAAAGCCTTTTGTTACAAGGGAAGAGGTCTCCCAAAGCGAGCCGCCTGGTCAGGTTTCCTATCATATTCCCGGGCTTTCCGAAGAACAGAATAACAGTATACACCAGACCAAACAAATAGCCGAACAACAGAAACAACCTTTGCAGGCTCGGCTGAGGATTGGAGAAGCCCGAATGGAGCAACTTCAATTGGCCCACAAAATAAATATGAAAGCGGTGGGTAGGGTAATTGAGCGAACAACGGATTTAAGGGCACAACTCCTCGTGCTAAAAGTGGAAAGTGTGGCAGAAATAAAGAGCCTGTTTGCGATGAGCAGCGACTAGCACTAAACAGGCAATTGCTGTACAGGCCAATAAAGCGGGGAGGGAATGAGGAGGCCCAAAAGCTTCTGAACCAAAACAGGGAGGATAACACCTCCTTCAACTTAGACCAACCATTGACAGAGCAAACACTTTTATTGGCCTTGAGAAACAGATCTGAAGAAGCTTTCAGGCAATTGGTAGAAGACTACAAAGACAAAGTGTACAACACCTGCCTGAGCCTCTTAAAGAATGAAGAAGAGGCTGAAGAAAGCGCCCAAGATGTATTCATGGAGGTGTATCGATCGGTAGAGAGTTTCAGGGCAGAGGCTAAGCTTTCTACCTGGATATACCGGATTGCCACTACCAAGAGTCTTGAAAAACTAAGAAGGATGAAAGCAAAAAAGCGCTTTGCGTGGATGAGGAGCCTTTCAGGAGGTGTGGCGCAGGGCTTCCAGCCTGCTGATTGGATGCATCCGGGAGTGGCTATGGAGCAACAGGAAAATGCCAAGGCTTTGCTGGCGGCTATCGATAAGCTCTCGGATAATCAGCGATTGGCATTTACTCTACACAAGCTGGAAGGGCTTTCTTATGAAGAAGTGACTCAGGTACTTCAGGTAAGTGTGTCATCGGTTGAGTCGCTCATGTTCAGGGCCAGGCAAAACCTAAAGAAGCAACTGAGAAACTTCTATGAAAAAAATATGATTGATTAACGCAAGAAAATTAAAGGGTTGGCATCCAATAAGATACCATGAAAGAGAAAGCAATTATAGCACAAAGGGTAGAGCAGAGTATGGCAAGTTTAGATGCTGTAGAAAGAGCGTTGGCACCTGCTTTTTTTTATAGCCGGCTGGAGGCCAGAATGGAAGCAGAGTTGTTGGGTAAGAGTGACCGCTATGCCTTTTTAGAAAATATGAAGCTATGCATGCTCTTGCTTCTTATTGTTCTGGTTTTCAATGGTTTTAGCTTGGTTCTGCTAGGGTATGAGCGACCTCTGCCTGTAGAAACTGCATGGGAAACGCTGTCTAGAGAATACTTTATGCCGTCCAACGAATTCGGTTATTAAATCTAAACAAATGAAAAGTTCAAGAATAATAGGCATTGCGGTAGTGTTTCTGGCGGTATTGAACGTGGTACTCCTGACCTTGCTTTGGTGGGGCAAACCAGATCAGCGCATTAAAAACGGTATGGAAGGACTGTTAATATTGGAACAAGAACTTGGCCTGACTGATGAGCAGTTGGAACAGTTAAAACGCTTGCGTCATAACCATTTTATAGAAGTGAATAGGCTGAGGGACCGAATGCACGAGGCTCGTGAGCAACTGCATGGTCTTTACGGAAAGCCGGAGGTGGTAGCCCTTACGGACAGTTTGAGCCGGGTAATAGGAGATAGTCAGGCCCGGATAGAGCAGGCCACCTTCAACCACTTCATGAAAATACGAGACCTGTGCGCTCAAGAACAGGTACAGGTTTTCGATGCCATTATTATGTCGGTATTAAAGCAAGGGGCTCCGCACAGCCGTATGCCACCACCGCAAAAGAAGAAAAGGCGCGGGCCATAAGACCTGTGAAACCTCAAAGCCGGAGTCGGACTGCACCAAAAATTTAAAACCAAACAAACTATGCGAACAAAGGCGATTTTTCTTTTGAGCCTGGCCATGCTATGTGCCAATTGCTCTCAAAACCTGGAAGAAGAAACCGTAGAGCCAAATGCTCTTGAGGGTTTGAACTTACCGGACAGTTGGTACAACTATGCCAACCCCGATCTTCCCGATCATTTTTTAGACAATGATATAAGGCGTATAGACAATACACCTACCAATAATCAGATAACCAATGCAGGGGCAACCCTGGGTAGAGTGCTTTTCTATGATGTTCGGTTAAGTGCAAACAATACCGTTTCATGCGCTTCTTGTCATGTGCAAGCCAAGGGTTTTTCCGATTCGCGGACTCGAAGCCTTGGTTTTGAAGGCGAAGAGACCGGCAGAAATAGCATGGGCTTGGCCAACGCCAGGTATTATAACAATGGCAGTTTCTTTTGGGATGAACGAGCCACAAGCCTGGAGGCACAAGTACTGATGCCTATTCAGGACGAGGTGGAAATGGGGTTAACCTTAGATGAACTGGTGGCTAAAGTTCAGGCACAACCTTACTATGAGCCGCTTTTTTTCGATGCTTTTGGTAGCTCGGCAGTTACTGCCGATAGAATAGCCAATTCGCTTGCCCAATTCGTAAGAGCCATGGCCTCATATCAGGCACCATACGATTTTGGGCTTGCTGCTGCCAACGGAAACAATAATGCCCGTTTTTCTAATTTTACTGAACTGGAGAATTTGGGTAAAGATTTATTTTTTAGCCGTAGAACACAGTGCTCCAATTGTCATGAAACAGTAGCGTTTAGTGGAGGTAGAGCCAGAAACAATGGGCTCAACGCCAATAGTACAGACCTGGGCCTTGGGGCAGTTACCGGCAATCAACGCGACAATGGTAAGTTCAAAGTCAATTCATTGAGAAACATTGAACTCACTAGCCCGTACATGCATGATGGACGTTTTGAAACTTTGGAGGAAGTAATCGACTTCTATAACCGGGGTGTTCAGAACCATCCTAATCTTGATGACCGATTGAGAGAAGGCAATAACCGGGCTATTCGAATGAATTTGAATGCGGAGGAGCAGCGAGCCTTGGTGGCCTTTTTGAGAACACTTACCGATCAGTCGTTTATAAGCGATGAAAAGTTCTCGAACCCTTTCGGTAATGATTGAGAATTTATAGTTCATATACTATATATTTTGGTTGAAGAAGGAGAGCTCGGATGGAGCTCTCCTTTGCTTTTTTAGGTATCTTTTTCCCATGCTCAAACTCAACGCTATTCAGAAGAGGCATTGGCTGCATCAACACCCGGAACTGTCCGGTAATGAAAGAGAGACGGCCCGCCAGATTGTAGACTGGCTGAGGCCACTTAAGCCCACACAGTTGATGGCTCCAATAGGTGGCCGCAGCGTATGGGCTATTTGGGACAGTGGGAAGCCGGGCAGGCATATTATGTTTAGGGCCGAATTAGATGCCCTGCCCATTGAAGAGGAGTTGGTTATTGAATATGCCTCTGTCAATAAAGGTATAAGCCATAAGTGTGGTCATGATGGGCACATGGCCATATTGTTAGAGTTGGCTTGCCGAATTGTAAGTGAGGGGATTGAAAAAGGGAAAGTCAGCCTCATGTTTCAATCGGCTGAAGAAACAGGGCAGGGCGCAGGCCGGGTTGTAAGCGACCCTCTCTTTAAAGAAAACAGGCCTGATGAAGCTTTTGCCTTACATAATTTACCCGGCTATCCTTTACACACCATCCTCAGTAGGGGTGGAGTTTTTTGTGCGGCATCTATTGGGCTTAAGTTGCTGTTCAAAGGTCATACTTCACACGCTAGTGAACCGGAGAAAGGTAAGAATCCCGCTCAAGCCATTGGTCAGTTTATTGTTTGTTTGCCGGAAAGGGTTAGGCAGTTGGGGCTTCATAGTCATACCTTTTATACCATTACCCATATAAATCTAGGCGATGAAAGTTTTGGTGTTTCAGCTGGTGAAGGAGAAGTCTGGATGACCATTCGATCGTTGTCCAATAACGAAATGAGGAGGCTATTGCAGGCTATTGAGAGCCAGGCGAACGAGTTGGCCCATCAGCAAAGTTTAGTTTTGGAAGTATCGAAGCATGAAAGCTTTCTGGCTACCACCAATCATAAAGAACAAGAAGAGGTGGTAAGGCAGGCGTGCCAAAAGCTTGGTCTTGAGGTTAGAACACTTCCCGAGCCCAATCTTTGGAGCGAAGACTTTGGTGTTTTTCTAGACGAAGTTCCGGGGGCGCTGCTTGGGCTTGGCAGTGGCAAAGGGTGTTTTCCTCTGCACCATCCTTTCTATGATTTTCCCGATGAGATTATTAACACCGGAGCAAGGCTTTTCTGGCAAATACTTATCAATCGGTTATAAAAAAGCCGGTTTTGGGAGACCTCCCAAAACCGGCTTTCGCTTACTATCTGTTTACCACATTAGTCTGTAGAGTCTTCCTCTTCAGTCTTTTTACTGGTTTTTCGTTTCTTTTTAATCTTTATGGTCAACTCTGCCTCGCCTTCTTTATGATCGGCCATCAGTGTATCGCCTTCGTTGATATCGCCTTTTAATATTTCTTCGGCAATTTGGTCTTCGAGATACTTCTGAATCGCACGATTCAAAGGTCTGGCTCCATATTGCGGATCAAAGCCCTTGTCGGCCAAAAAGTCTTTGGCTTTCTCGGTTAGGGTAATTTGGTAACCCATGGCTTCAATTCTGCTCAGGAGTTTCTTCAATGATATATCAATGATCTCGTGAATATGCTCTCTGGAAAGTGAGTTAAAGATTATCACATCATCCAACCTGTTCAAGAATTCAGGGCTAAAGGTCTTTTTAAGCGCTTTTTGGATAGTGTCTTTAATTATAGCTTCCTCGTTGTCACGCTTCACCTGAGTGCTAAACCCAATGCCAGTTCCAAAATCTTTTAAATCTCTTACCCCTATGTTCGAGGTCATGATGATAATCGTATTTCGGAAATCAACCCTTCGGCCCAAGCCATCAGTCAGAATACCATCGTCAAGTACCTGAAGAAGAATGTTGAACACATCGGGATGAGCTTTCTCAATCTCATCGAGCAGTACTACAGAATACGGTTTTCTTCTCACCTTTTCGGTAAGCTGACCACCTTCTTCATAGCCTACATAACCGGGAGGCGCTCCTACCAACCGCGAAACAGAGAATTTCTCCATGTATTCACTCATGTCAATGCGCACCAGTGAGTCTTCTTTATCGAAAAGATAAGTGGCCAATACTTTGGCCAACTCTGTTTTACCCACTCCGGTAGGGCCAAGGAATACGAAAGTACCAATTGGTTTTGAGGGGTCTTTGAGTCCTACTCTTGTGCGCTGAATAGCCTTGGTGAGCTTTTTAATGGCATCTTCCTGGCCTATAACCTTGCCACTAAGCTGGCTGGGCATGCCCACCAGTTTAGCTTGCTCTTTCTGAGCCACACGCTTGGTAGGTATGCCGGTCATCATGGCTATAACTTCTGCTACATTATCTTCATCTACTACGTATCGTTTAGACTTGCTCTCTTCTTCCCATTTGGCTTTGGCCTTGTCTAGCTGATCAATGAGCTTTTTCTCCTTATCTCTCAGTTGGGCAGCCTCTTCATACTTTTGGCTTTTTACTACCCTGTTCTTCTCCTTCTTTATTTCCTCGATCGATTCTTCCAGCTTCACAATTTCATCGGGTACATGGATGTTGTTTATGTGTACTCTGGCACCGGCTTCATCCAATACATCTATGGCCTTATCGGGCAAAAATCGGTCAGAAATATATCTGTCTGAGAGTGTAACGCAGGCTTTTATGGCTTCTTCGGTATAATTCACATGGTGGTGATCTTCATACCGTTCTTTAATGTTTTCGAGAATCTGAATGGTCTCTTCAGGAGTGGTAGGGTCTACCATTACCTGCTGGAATCTTCTGGCCAAAGCCCCGTCTTTTTCGATATACTGGCGGTACTCATCGAGTGTGGTAGCTCCAATGCATTGAATTTCTCCGCGTGCAAGAGCGGGCTTAAACATGTTGGAGGCATCGAGCGAACCAGATGCTCCTCCAGCTCCCACTATGGTGTGAAGCTCATCAATGAACAGAATCACTTCAGGAGACTTTTCCAGCTCATTCATAACGGCCTTCATGCGCTCTTCGAACTGTCCTCTGTACTTGGTTCCGGCAACCAAAGAGGCGAGGTCTAGAGTAACTACTCGTTTGTTGAATAGAACACGTGATACCTTCTTCTGAATAATCCGTAAGGCTAGTCCTTCGGCAATGGCCGATTTACCAACACCCGGTTCTCCAATAAGAATTGGGTTGTTTTTCTTCCTTCTCGAAAGAATTTGACCTACACGCTCAATTTCTTTTTCTCTGCCCACAATAGGGTCTAGCTTGCCTTCTTCGGCATATTTGGTCAGGTCTCTGCCAAAATTATCCAACACCGGGGTTCTTGATTTCTCAGAACCTTTGCCTGTAGGTCGGTCAGATGAGCCCCCGCCAGATGCTCCACTGCTAAACATGCGTGAAGAGTCATCGTCCGGGTCGTCAGTGTCTGACGAAGCAATAGGATTATCTGTTTGGTATTCGAGCATCTCTTTAACCACCTCATAGTTCACATCGAATTTCTCGAGAATTTGGGTAGCAATATTATCTTCATCGCGCAGAATAGATAATAGTAAATGCTCTGTGCCAATAAGCTGGCTTTTAAATATTTTTGCTTCTAAGTAGGTGATTTTCAGTACCTTTTCTGATTGTCTTGTCAGAGGAATATTGGCCAGGTTTTTTACATTGTGATTGGCTGTTCCCTTGGTTGCTCTTTCTATGGCTTCTCTTAGCTCTTCCAAAGAAGTGCCAAGCTTTTTCAAGATGCTTACGGCTACTCCTTCACCCTCACGAATCATTCCTAAAAGCAAGTGTTCTGTGCCTATGTAATCGTGGCCGAGACGCAGCGCCTCTTCCCGACTAAGCGAAATCACTTCCTTTACTCTATTTGAAAATTTTGCTTCCATTTATCGCCTTTCTCTTGGTCTAATGTTAGTCTATTAAACCCCAAACAATTTAATAAGATATGGTTAAGATTTAATAGAAAACGGTATCAAAAACCTATTTGTTCTTTAAGAATACACCTGACTGCTTCAAAACCATTAAGGCATTCGGCCCTACACAGAACAACAAGTCTAATATGCTGAGGTTAGGTACAAAGTTTTTGCCAAACATCTGATAGTACTCCTTTGGCTGAAACCATGTCATGCTTTCTAATGGCTTTTTAGGATGCACGGCAGACCTTGCATCCAAAATACCCTTTGCCGGGGTCAATTCAAACTTTTTAGTGAATTCGATGCTCACATTCAGTTGAAGCAGTCTAAGACATAATGTCAGCAACGGCTGATTTAGTTCAATTAGATGTTTTTTTTCCTTCTTAAGTTCATTCTCGAAGTAGGTCGAATAGTACTCAAAAAAGGGTGCTTTGCCATAGGCCGATTGAATAGCCCGCCAATGGTTGTTGATCCACTTCTGGCGGTGGTCAATTTGCATGTTGCGAATTGGAATCTTGCTGTTGGCAGAATGTACCGGAACAGTGAGCCTTTGTGTGCCATGAGAGGTTAAAATCTCGCACCGGTTACGGTAGGTTTGCTTTTCGAAATTTTCGTTTACCTCTATAAATACTTCTTCTGCGTGGCATAAAAGAGTGAAATAAGCCACCGAAGGCATGTATTGTGTTTCAATCAATACTTTCACTACATAAACTCTTCAATGTCTCCCAAGCCTTCCCTGATTACTTCGAAGTAATCGCCCGAACAGTCGACAACAGTCGATGGCATATTGCCGCCATAGCCTCCGTCAATCACAATGTCTACCAGATTCTCATACTTTTCGTAAATCAATTCAGGGTCTGTCGAATACTCAATCACTTCGTCTTCGTCTCTTATCGATGTGGTGATAATGGGATTGCCCAGCCGCTTTACCAATTCCCGGGGAATATTGTTGTTGGGAACTCGAATACCCACTGTCTTCTTTTTGGCATTCAACACTTTAGGTGCCTTGCTGCTGGCTTCCAAAATAAAGGTAAAAGGGCCCGGAAGCGCCTTTTTCATTACTTTAAACACCGGGGTACTCAGGTGTTTAGTGTATTCTGAGATCTCACTCAGGTCGTAACAAATAAATGAGAGCGCCTGTGGCTTTGTGTTCTTTATCTGACAAACCCTTTGCACGGCCTTTGTGTTGCTAAAATCGCATCCAATTCCATAAACAGTATCGGTAGGGTAAATCACTACTCCTCCATTTCTCAAAACTTTCACAATCTGATCGAGTTTATGAGGTTCAGGGTTTTCTTCGTACAGTCGAATGAACTCAGCCGGCATCACTTTGAAATAAAACCGAAGTTAGGACAAATTCACTATTTTTGTGCCCCTATGCAGAAAAGAAAGCGCTTTGTGTTGTTTATGGTCATCTTCTCTCTGTTGCTGACCACCTTTTCGTTCTATTTCTATCAGTTGTTTTATGGAGCCAATATTCTAACGGAGTCCGAAGCTCAGACCATACTCATAGATCATGACGATACCTTCGATTCACTAAGAAATAACCTTTATGAAGCCAGGGTTATCGAAGATGCCGTTTCATTCAGTTTTGTGGCCAAAATATTGCGCTACCAAAAAGCTGTGAAGCCGGGTGTTTATTTGCTCGACTCTAAAATGAGCAACCTTGACGCCATCAGAAAACTGCGGGCCGGCAACCAAACTCCGGTCGATATTACCTTCAATAACGTGCGCTTTAAATCGGAACTTTCGGAAAAAATCACCTCTAATGTGGGGGCGAGCACCGAGGAGTTCGAGGCCTTGTTAAGCGATGACGAGTATCTGGCAGAATTTGGGTTCAACAGCCAGAATGTTATGGCCATGTTTATTCCTAATACCTATGAGGTCTATTGGACCATATCGGCCAAAGGGCTCTTTGAACGAATGCACAAAGAGTATATGAACTTTTGGACGGAAGAACGAAAGAACAAAGCGGTTGCCATTGGGCTAAGCCCCGTTGAGGTAGCTACTTTGGCCTCTATCGTTCAGGATGAAAGCATAATGGGAGATGAAAAACCCAAAATTGCCGGCTTGTACATTAACAGGCTCAATAAAAAGATGCTTTTACAAGCTGACCCGACAGTGAAGTTTGCTCTTGGCGACTTTACTATTAAGCGTGTTTTAACAGCCGATACGCAGGTGGATAGCCCCTACAACACCTATCGCTATCGAGGACTTCCCCCCGGCCCTATTAATCTGCCCTCAATCAGTTCCCTAAATGCCGTTCTGAATTACGAAGAGCATTCTTATATTTATATGTGTGCCAAAGAAGATTTCTCTGGTTACCACCGCTTTGCTAAAACCCTGGCCGAACACAACCGAAATGCCAGGCTGTTTCAGCAGGCACTAAACAAAAGAAACATATACAGATAACATGTATAAGGCCGATGTTCAGGTACGCGTAAGGTATGCCGAAACTGATCAGATGGGATATGCCTATTATGGTAACTATGCTACCTACTATGAAGTAGCTAGGGTAGAGGCTATGAGACAAGCCGGGTTCCAGTATAAAAAAATGGAAGAAGAAGGGGTGATGATGCCCGTAACCGAACTCCACTGTAAGTTTATCAGGCCAGCGAAATACGATGAACTACTTACTGTGAGAGTGAGTATACCCTCCTTGCCGGAAATGCGCATGAAGTTTTTGTACGAAGTGTTCAATGAACAGGGCATTAAACTTAATCAGGGAGAGACTACTTTGGCTTTTATCAATAAGTCTACGGGAAGGCCCTGCCGGGCACCGGGCTATTTGCTGGAACTTTTGAAGCCACATTTCGAATGAAAAGTCGTTTAGTCAATCTGGTAGTAAATCATCAGGCATATAAGAGGTTTGTCTCTTTTTTGCAGAGAATAAAGATTGGCAAAGAGAAGGTAGGTTTGTACGAGGCAATTGTCATCTTTTTGCAAAAAATGGGTGATGATGAAATAGTAGGAAGAGCCAATGCCGTTGCCTTTAGTTTTACTATGGCTATTTTCCCTGCCATAATCTTCCTGTTTACGTTAACCCCATATATTCAAATATTCTTTCCGGAGGTCACCAATGAGGAGATCATTATGTTCATGGAGAATATATTGCCAAAGAACCTGTATAATGCGGCTTCTACCACTATTCACGACATTATTAGTAAGCAAAGAGGAGGGCTCCTTTCTTTTGGTTTTATACTTACACTGGTGCTTTCTACCAATGGAATGAATGCTCTGATGGCGGCATTCAACGCCTGTTATAAAACAGTTGAAACCCGCGGTTTCATTAAAATGAGGTTTATTGCTACCATGCTCATTTTTATACTATCACTCTCTGTGATTATTTCAATTGCACTGCTGGTGGTTGGGCAGCAATTGTTGCAGGACAATAAGGTAAGGGAGTTTGTGCAAGATGTAATCTCTCTGGATCTTGTGTTGGTATTGCGGTTTGTGGTTATTTATTTAATCTTTCAAATTGCTATTTCCTGTATATACTACTTTGCCCCTGCGGTTCATGAACGCTGGCATTTCTTTAGTGCCGGATCCATATTTTCTACCTTGGCTTGCATTGCCGCATTTTTTGGCTTTTCCTTTTACATCAACAATTTCGGTACATATAATAAGCTCTACGGTTCAATAGGAGTCTTACTGGTGCTCATGCTATTGTTGTTCATTCTCTCGCTCATATTGCTGGTAGGCTTTGAAATGAATGCTGCTTTGGACAAGGCCAAGTTTGATAAGCTAAAAGCTGAGAATAATATTTGAGCATTCTTGTTTGAAGAAAAAAAATTCCATTTATCTTTGCAGTCCCAATCGGGAGATCACATCCAGAGGAGTGGCGGAGTGGTCGAACGCGGCGGTCTTGAAAACCGTTGTACCGCAAGGTACCGGGGGTTCGAATCCCTCCTCCTCTGCACTTATTGACAATGTCACGGTCCCTTCGTCTAGGGGTTAGGACGCCAGGTTTTCATCCTGGAAACAGGGGTTCGATTCCCCTAGGGACTGCTTAAAAGCTCGGCAATGCTGCTGGGCTTTTTTTTTATCCTTACCTATTCAGCCATATTTTAGTTAGAAAACTAATTTTATTAGTTTACTATTTTTATTAGCTTTGTTCTTATGGTCCAGTGAATGGATGAGCGTTTTCTATCGCGGTTGCACATGGCAATATGTACATTAACTGTCATTCATATTTTAGCTTTAAGTATGGTACTATACGAACGGCCAATTTATTGGAGCTGATGCAACAGGCTGGGGTAAAGAGTATGGCTCTTACCGATATTAATAGTACTGCGGCCTCCCTCAATTTTGTACGTTTGGCTCCTCGCTATGGTGTTAAACCTATTTTAGGTATAGACTTTAGAAATGGAGCTGATCAATTGTATGTGGCTATTGCCCGAAATAATGAGGGCTTTAGAGAGCTCAATGATTACCTCTCAAAATATTTGCACTCCAGAGAAAAGATTCCGTACCGTGCCCCTCGTTTTAATCAGGCGTTGGTTATATACCCTTTCGAAAAATATACAGGCTTTAATCTCAATGATTATGAATATGTGGGGGTAAAGCCCAAAGATTTACCAAGGTTGGTTTATCCTCCTCATGCAATTGACAAAGAAAAGATGGTGGCTATGCCAACGGCCACTTTTAGAAGTAGTGTAAATACCAAAACCGGAGAGCGGGAGGTATTAAAGCGCGATTTCAATGCTCACCGGTTGTTAAGAGCCATTGCCAATAACATGTTGTTGAGCAGATTGCCGCGCTCTGAAGAGGCATACCCTGGCGATTTTATTTATCCGGCCGAAGAGCTAAGACGGTTATATGGCAACCATCTCTACCTGATAGAAAATGCGGAGAAGCTTTTAAGTATTTGTGAGATACACTTCGATTTTGAGGGAGAGAACCTGAATAAGAATCTTCGTTGTTTTTGCGAAACCCCTGAGCAAGACTATGCCATGTTGGAAAGGCTTTGTGAGGAAGGGCTCTATTATCGCTATCCCAATCCTTCTCAGAAAATAAAGCAAAGAGTAAAAACAGAGTTGGATGTAATAAAACAACAAGGGTTTATGTCTTATTTTCTTATTAACTGGAAGCTGTGTAAGTATGCCAGGGAGAAGGGATATTATTATGTGGGAAGGGGTAGTGGAGCCAATAGTGTAGTGGCTTATTTGTTGCGAATTACAGATGTAGATCCTATTGAGCTGGACTTGTATTTTGAGAGATTTATTAATCTCTATCGTCAAAATCCTCCTGATTTCGATATTGATTTTTCATGGAAGGATAGAGAAGATATTACAGAGTTTATTTTCAGAGAATTTCAGCATGGAGAGGGAGGGAATGTGGCTCTGTTGGCTACTTATAGTACTTTTCAGTTTAGAGCGGTGGTTAGGGAGTTGGGCAAGGTGCTGGGGCTTCCTCCCCATGAGATAGAATATATTCAAAAGGCTGAGCTTCGGAAGTTGGATCATACTCAGCAGTTGGTGCTGCGCTACGGGCATTATATTGAAGGTTTTCCGAGTCATTTGAGTATACATGCCGGAGGAATTCTCATTGCTGAAAGGCCTATTCATTACTACACGGCAACCGATTTGCCTCCCAAGGGTTTTCCTACAACTCATTTCGATATGGTTGTGGCCGAAGACATTGGGCTATATAAGTTTGATATCCTTAGCCAGCGGGGACTGGGCAAAATTCGTGATAGCCTGGAAGTTATTCGTAGAAACCACCCCGACAGGCCTCCAATTGATATTCATGATATTGCTTGCTTCAAGAAGGACGAACGTGTAAAGAATTTGCTGCGCGAGGGCAAGGCTATAGGTTGTTTTTATGTGGAGTCTCCGGCTATGCGCATGTTGCTCAAGAAGCTGAGGGTAGATGAATACCTGGGTCTGGTTGCTGCCAGTTCTGTCATTCGGCCCGGGGTAGCCAGATCAGGTATGATGCGGCAATATATTCTGAGGTTTCGTGAGCCGGAGAGAAGAAAGGAGGCGCACCCTATTCTGCGTGAGATTATGCCCGATACTTATGGGGTAATGGTGTACCAGGAAGATGTGATTAAAGTGGCGCACTATTTTGCCGGATTGAGCCTGGCAGAGGCTGATGTGCTACGCAGAGGTATGTCAGGTAAGTATCGTTCCAGAGAGGAGTTTCAGAAAGTACGGGATAAATACTTTGAGAAGTGCAAAGAAAAGGGGCACTCGTATGAATTGGCGGCTGATGTATGGCGTCAAATAGAAAGTTTTGCCGGTTATGCTTTTGCCAAAGGGCACTCGGCCAGCTATGCCGTAGAGAGTTATCAGAGTTTGTACCTAAAGGCACACTATCCGTTGGAGTATATGGTAGCTACTATGAATAATGGTGGCGGGTTTTATAGTGTAGAGCTATATGCGCATGAGGCCTATATGCATGGGGGCGATGTGCAGCCTCCTTGTGTAAATTTGAGTGAAGAGCTTTGTGTCATTTATGGGCGTAGTATTTTCATAGGCCTCGGTTTTATTGGCGATTTAGATAAAACTACTGTAGCGGCCATTTTGGAAGAAAGAACAGCCAATGGGGTTTTTATGAGCTTTGATAATTTTTTGAAGCGGGTATCTATTTCTCTGGAACAAGTGACCCTTTTGGTGAGAATTGATGCATTTAGATTTACCGGACGGTCGAAGAAAGAGTTGTTGTGGGAAGCACATTTTCAGCTTAGTCATGCAAAGAAGACCCGGCCGGTAAAAATGCTTTTCGACCCCAAAGTAAAGCGTTTTAGCATACCTCCTCTAAGCTATGATAGGCTGGAAGATGCTTTTGATCAGATTGACCTTTTGGGTTTTCCGTTGTGTAATCCTTTCGATTTGCTTCAGGAGTTGCCGGCACAAGAGGTTTTGGTTAGCCAAATGGAGCGGTTTAAGAATAAGGTAGTTACTATGGTGGGGTATCTGGTGCACATAAAGAACACCAATACTTCAGGTGGCAAGCGTATGCAGTTTGGTACCTGGATAGACCGTGAGGGCCACTTTATAGACAGCACGCACTTTCCGCCTGTTGCAGCAAGGTATCCGTTTCGGGGAAAGGGTATTTATGCTATTGAAGGTAAAATTGTGGAAGAATTTGACTTTTTGAGCCTGGAGGTTATTTCTATGCGAAAGCTCCGGTATATTCATGATCCGCGAGTGGCAGAGGAGCCCCGGCATGCCACAATGGGTGCTTTAAATCCTATATAATGCCTTGATTGAGAGCAAATTGTATGAGTTGTGAGGTGTTGTGTAACTCTGTTTTTCTAAGAATGTTTCTACGGTGGGTTTTCACCGTGCTTTCGGCAATAAAGAGTTTATCGGCAATTTCAGTGCTGGTGAGCCCCTCGGCCAAGAGTTTAATAATTTCTATTTCGCGGTCGCCTAGTTTGTATTGGCTTACGGTATTGCTTGCATCATCAAAGGTGTGAACCATATCGTAGTACGATTTTCCACTATGCACCCGATAGATAGCCTCTTTTAGTTCCTGCCCTGTATTGCTTTTTAATAAAGAACCATCTATGCCAATTCTGAGCATTTCTTCAATAAAAGACTTCTGAGCATACATGGTGAGCACTATAATTTTAACACGTTGATGCTTCTGTCTGATTTTTCGGGCACAGGTTAGCCCATCCATTATAGGCATGTTAATGTCTAAAACAACCACATCGGCATAGTGAGTATCCAGAAAGTCCAGAACCTCCTTTCCGTTGTGTGCTTCTCCGCAAACATCAATTTCGGGGTGTGCCGATAGTACAGCCTTCAGGCCTTCGATAACAATGGCATGATCATCGGCCAATAATACTTTAATTTTCATAGAGCGGAATTTCAATGGTGATAGAAGTTCCTCCGGAATTGGATAGAATGTACAGTTCTCCGGAGAGTTCGTTTATTCTCGATCGTATATTCAATAACCCCATCCCTTTTTTGGCCTTTCCAATGTCAAAGCCCACACCATTGTCTTTATATATAAGGTGAAGGTGCTGCCTTTCGTCTTGGTGAATGTCTATGCTGATTTGCCCGGCATAAGCATGCTTAAGAGTGTTATTCACCAATTCCTGAATTACTCTGTAGAGCTGGTAAGCCATATTGCTCGATAGGTTGTCTTCAAGAATTACTGAGGTGGTTATTTTTATTTTCTTAAGCGACTCTATGGTGGATTTTAGGTCGGCAATGGCCGTTTCAAGGCCAAAGTGTTTCAAGGCTACAGAATCTAACTCGTGTGAAAGCTTGCGTGTTTCATTGCTGGCCTGTTCAACCAGTTGACTTATTTTGCTTAGAAATTCATTTTTTTGGTTGGTCGATGGAGCTGAAACTGCAGAGTCGGCATACATTTTTAGAGTAACCAATTGACTGCCCAGATTGTCATGCAACTCTTGAGAAATACGCTTACGCTCCATGTCTTGCCCTTTCAATAGTGTATAGGCCGAGTGCAATTCTTGCTGTTTCAGAAGGTCTTCAATTTCCTGAAAAGCAATTTTTTTCTTGAGGAGTTTTCTTTGGTAGAAGTAAATAAAAAAAGTGACTCCAAAAGCCAGCAGCAACATGCCTATGGTGCCCAGAATTAGAAATGCTTGGTAGTTTATTTGAGTGTCATTTTCCATAGGCCAATAGCAATAAAGGTGTTTTTGAGCACATTGGAGATGTTATGGAGAATCCACAGAGGCTCATCGACCAGGATGTACCGACTAAACACAAAGGTGAGAAAAGCACCTGAGAAGTAGGTGAGAAGACCTACTGTGATCCAAAACAAGGGCGATTTTTCCAAAAACAGGTCTTCTTCGTTGTGAAAAAACTGATAGAAAAGACGAAGACATAGAAAGATAATAAGCAGACATTCAATAGATCTGCCAATGGTATTGAACATGCCCATTTCAAAAAGCAGTGAGTTAATGGTATAGTAAATGCCGTAGCATACAGCCAAGAAGGGAATCCACCTTCTGTTTTCCAGTACTTTGTAGAAAAAGAGAAACAGGAGCATGGCTTCCACTAAACCATAGGCATGAAGAAAGAGGTAATTAGAGCCCTTTACCACATAAATAGAGAGTAAGTCTGAGGCAAAGGAGACTAATACAAAGAGCATAATGACTCTGAACCGGTCATTATGCTTTTGAGTAAGGTAAATACCAATGGGAATAAGTGGAGAAAACACAGATGAGTAAATAAATATGTAGTCCCAGTTATTCATTATTATTTACCTGGGTCACAATTGTTAGGACAGGGGGCGGAGGTGTTGAGTACCACTTCTTCTTCCAAAAAGTTGGGAGGGTTAACCTGAACAAAGTCTTTTCCATTGCCTCTTACGGGTACGGCCAGCAGATCTATATGGCCTGGAGTATTTTTGATGTTCCAGGTTAAGTAAATTCTCAATCCCTGTACCCTCTCTTCAGGGTCATCTCCAATGTCTTCATTTATTCTTTTAATTCGAGAAAACAACGTGTCGAAGTGAGCCGATCCAAAGGCGAAAGCAAAAGGGGTGATTCGTAAGGAGTCAGCGGTGCTGCTTCTTCGGTTTTCCCGATTGAACACTTTCATTTTGTCTTGAGCTTCCTTTAGCGAAATAAGTGATCCGGTACCCTCGGGGTCGATTCTGCTGCCTTGAAATTTTTGCTGAAGACTTGGCGTGGCACTAAGCTTATCGAGAAACTTATCATCTTCTGTAGGTACCAGTATTCTGATAACCGCCAGCGCCAGGAGAGTGGCAAACACGAAGGTTAAGGTCTTGTAAATGTTCATGGTATGGTTGGTTTGGTTTGTGTGTCAAGTTGAGTTGCATAAGTGCGCTGATCAATACCTATCAGGGAGTATTCTTGGTGAGAGGGTGTTTGCCGGAATGTTTATGAAAGTACTAATTCTTTCCCAGAAAAGCATGAGTGTATTCCAGGGTCGTGCTAAGGCTGACCGTTGATCAGATTACTTAGAAAGATAGGAATCTTACCCCTTGGGAGGTATTGAAGCCCTGCTGAACATGAGTGATGTTTGATTCAAGTTGTCAAATCAAACATTTATAATCATGAAAGAAGAATTCTATTTTAAGCGTTTGCCAGATCTAAGCAAGGATGAGGTAAACTATCTGTCTCAGGTACCCGATTTCAGTTTAGATGCTGATAACTACGCGGATTTTGAGCTGCAAAGTTGCTGGTCCTATGGGCCTTTGGGAATTTGTCTCCGTCAGGAGGCCGATAGAATCAGAGCCTACTTTTTTATATATGGGGTAAAAGTAGGTAGTGCTACCCTTTTGAAAACGAAACCATGTGTAGGCTGGGGATATGATGAGAATGGTATTAAAGTTTCTATCGAGGTATGCGCAGACTTTAACAGAAGACGTGTTGTAGCACGAGGTAAAATATGCCTGTTTATTGCCTGTGCTGAGTTTAATCAAGTAATCTTTAATTGGTAGCAAGGGTTGAATTAGCCAAATGTGCCCACTAGGCAAGGCGCATTTGGTTTTTTTACACAACACAAAAGCGTAACTTTTGGCGGTAAACACAGCGTCATGAAAAAGTTACTCCTTTTATCCCTTCTGGCTCTTATCTTTCATTCTTGTGAGAAGAGTGAAACGGTTGAGTTTATTATTCTCCAAATGAACGATGTCTATGAAATAGCACCTATTGAAGGTGGTAAATCGGCAGGCATGGCTCGGGTGGCTACCATTAAGAAGCAGCTCCTTCAGGAGAATCCACACGTAATTACAACCCTTTCTGGCGATTTTGTGAGTCCATCGTTGTTGGGTACGCTTACCTATGAGGGGGAGAAAATTGCCGGCAGACACATGGTGGAAGTAATGAATGCTGTGGGAGTAGATATTGTGGTGCCCGGCAACCATGAATACGACATTAAGGAAGGAGAACACCTAAAAAGAATTGCCGAATCGGACTTTCAATGGACCACCACCAATTGTTTTCATAGAGTAGACGGAAAGCTTACTGACTGGAAGCAAAAAGGACAGCCATTTCCTGACCATGTCATGTACAGTATAAATGGAGTTGATGTGGCTTTTTTTGGGTCAACGGTACCGTTCAATAAAGCCTCTTATGTGGGGTATACCGATAAATACGAGTCGGTAAAATCCACGTATGAAAAAGTGAAGGATCAGGCAGAAGTGCTGGTGGCTATTACACATCTGGAAGAAGAAATGGATGACTCATTGGCCAGGTATTTTGTGCCTGAGTTAGACCTCATTTTAGGAGGGCACGATCATACCAATATGAAGTATGTTATAGGTAATACCATTTTGACCAAGGCCGATGCCAATGCTAAAACCGTATACGTGCACCGAATCACTTACAATAAGGCCACTAAAGTAACCGACATTCTGTCGGAACTGGTAACTATTGATGATTCCGTGGAGGAAGATCCGGAAGTGAAGGCGGTAGTAGACAAATGGGTGGCTATTGGCAATGAAAGTATGGCCGGCATGGGCTATACTCCCGATGCGGTGGTAATGACCACGACCGATACACTCGATGGCCGAGAAAGCAGTATTCGATACCGCCCTACTAACTATCCTATACTAACAGCCCAATCCTTTTTATATGTTGCCCCGGAAGCCGATTTGGCCATTCTTAACTCCGGTTCCATTCGGTTAGACGACCAACTTACAGGTATCATAACAGAGTACGATATCCTGCGTTCCTTCCCTTTTGGAGGAGGAATATCGCTGGTAAAACTCAATGGCTCTGTGATTGAGCGAGTGCTTGAAACAGGCACCGTAACCAATGTGGGTTTGGGAGGTTACCTGCAGTTGGCCAATGCAGAAAAGAGAGAAGGTAAATGGTACATTAAAGGAGAGCCCCTAAACCCGGCCAGGCAATATGTGTTAGCGCTACCTCAATTTGTAATGGGTGGCGGAGAAGCCAACCTCGAGTTTCTCAAAAACTATGAAGATACGGCTAGTAACCCGGAGGCTTTTGGCCAGATAAAGAACGATGTGCGAGATATTATAATGGCCTATTTAAAACAGCAATCAAATGAAGCCGGATAAACCTTTTCTGGATCATTTTGCGCCTGTGGTGCCCGTAACCAATATAGAAGAAACCATTGCCTGGTATGAAGATAAATTGAGGTTTACAGTGGAGTTCACCTGGGAAACCCCGGTTACCTATGCTATTCTTAAAAGAGACCAACTGGTTATTCATTTTTCGGAGGCACCAACAGACTTTCAGTTGCAGCGGGTACACCCCACGCTTTATGTCTTTGTTCGCAATGTCGAATCGCTCTACCGGGAGTTCAAGTCAAAAGGACTGAAAGTGAGTGAGCTGGTGAAGGCTGACTATGGAATGACCGATTTTGATTTATATGATCTCAATGGTTTTAGGATCAGCTTTGGACAAGGCAATGAAGAAGAGTAAGTGCCAAAAGTAGGGTGTGCTTGACCTGCGGTGTATAATTGTTGTTAAGCCCCGATTTTCTCCATTAAATAATTGTAAAAAAGGGCCTAAGCTTTTTTGGATAATGCAAACGATTGCATAATATTGCAATCGGAAATGGAGATTCAGCCTGACGGGCAGTTTAGAATTTTGTAAGTAAGGTAAACTAATGGAGGTATTAAAGTCTAGTCAAATGAGCGAGTCTAACGCCAACAAGGTTAAAACGGGTGCAGGCTTGCATCAAGAAAGAAGTTCACAAAGTTTCAATCACCAGCGCGTTTCAGTGAGAGATATAATTGTGGATTATTACCGAAAAGGTAAATAAAGGAGCCCCGAAAGGGGCTTTTTTATTGCCTTTACATTTCAACAGAAGCTCTCTGTATAGAAGCTACAAACCTTTGAATCTTTATGTGGTCTTGGGTTCCAATTAATGAGTTATTTCTGCATGGTGGTGAGGTGCATAATCTATACTTACCCCTGTATCAGTTCCATGCGCTTCGCCTAAAGAAATTTCAAAAGCAGAATAAAAGCTTAGCAGCTGATGTTAATTGCTTAACTTACCACAACGGATCTTACTTTTTGTATGAGCGCAAATGACCGGTTACAACCGTGAGGGTCTTTTCTTCTGTGAACTGGTTCTGACTTATTGAGAGTAGGTGATTTTACGAGCCAGGAGAATGGCCCTTGAAAATTAAAAAATATAACCATGAGTGTTTTACAATTAGAGCAAGACTTACAGCAAATGGCCGGAGGAGGCCAGCTAATTGAAGCTTTCGATAAGTTTTATGCCGAAGAAGTGGTCATGCATGAGGGCAATGGCGATGTATTTAAAGGCAAAGCTGCCAACAGAAAGAGACAAGAACAGTTTTTAGCCATGATAAAAGAAGTACATGGTGGTGGAGTAGGTGCACTGACCGCTAACGAAGAAACCGGGCAAACCGCTACAGAAACTTGGATAGATGTGACCTTCATGGACGGGAACAGAATAAAGATGGAGCAGGTCTCTGTAAAGCAGTGGAAAAATAACCTGGTGGTGCATGAGCGCTTCTACTACAATATGCCCACACCAGGCTAAATGTTCAATTGGCGACCTTCGGCCAAAGCCTGATGATCTTTTTGTATACCAATGGCCATGCCTATGCTCATGCCAACAGGTATACCTATTCCAACGAATGCGAAATTATTGAGTAGGGAAGAGAAGACTGTGCCCAAGGGAACACCGAATACACCCATTCCAATACCCATCCACAGGTTTCTGTAAAAGTGCGGTACGGTGAGGCCATGTTTTTTTCGCAAACGGTCAGTGAGCATATTATAAAATGCTCTGATTTGTGAAGGTTTGGTGTCGCCAGCGAGTTGTTTCTTCAAAGTAGCTAGTTCATTACTGAATGCTTGTGGAGCTAGCCCCCGTTGATCCAGATGTTTTAGCAGAGCAATCACTTTCTCAAGCGCTTCTTTAAGGTGAGGGTTATTGGTTCCTTCTGCTCGAACCTGTAGTTCTTCAATTACCAGGCTAAAATCTTTCATAAGCCGAATATCAATCAATTGATCTGGAGAACCTTTAGGCAACCAACGGAACGGTATATAATGCGTCTGATTGAGTACATTATTCCGGCAAAGGGATGTAGTCTTTGTGCCTCATTGTGAAAACCCCACCGCACAAATGGCACATTTGGTTTTTGCCAAAACACAGCCCAATACTGAAAAACCAAAAGAGCCATTTTTTCCACCGCACGACTGACAATTTGAAAAAATATTTTTAAATTTGACCAAATTTGGACAAGTATAGATTGAGTCAATGACAATAGGGCAAAGAATTAGACAACTCAGAGAAGAGTCAGGAATGAAACAGCGAGAACTCGCTGCAAAACTTGACATTGGAGAAGGCTTTCTAAGTAAAGTTGAAAATGACCAAAAGTTACTAAAGCGAGAAGACCTCAAAAAACTGAGTGAACTTTTCAATGTAGCACATTCCGACTTGGAAACCTTATGGTTGGCTAACAAAGTCTATGACTTGATTAAAGATGAAAACCAAGGTTTGGACGCTTTAAAAGTAGCCGAAGAACAAGCAAAATATTCAAAGGGCAAATGACAGAAAAGCAAATCATAACGACAATTGAGGCTTTTGGATTTACGTCAAATCCAAAGGATGCAAAGGTTTATTCAAAAACCTACGACAAGATTAAATACCAAATGTCTGTGGACTTCACCAAGAAGCGGATTGATTTTGGACTTGAAATTAAAAAAGGTGACGACACCACTTCTCATTTGGAGAACCCCGAAAATATTGTAGTTCTTGAGTGCGTTGACCGACTTTTAGAAAAGGGATATAAGCCTGCCGACCTGACCCTTGAAAAGAAATGGAAACTTGGAAGAACAGCCAAAAGTGGGAAAGCTGACATCACCGTTAAAGGAAAAGACGGTAAAACACTTTTAATAATTGAATGTAAAACTTGGGGTAAAGAATACGAAAAAGAGTTGGATAATATGAAATCCAACGGAGGTCAGCTTTTTTCTTACTACCAGCAAGATAAAAACACTCGTTATTTGTGCCTGTATGCTTCAAGAGAACACAATGGAAAAATTGAAATGGCTAACGCCTTAATCAAAGTTGAAGATAGCACAGAAGAAAAAGTAAATCAGCAAGAAACCGAAAAACTCATCACATACGACCAAGCAAAAACCATTAAGGAAATGCTTGAAGTATGGAAACACAAAACCAAAGGCAAACAGACTTTCCTTAATTCAGGTCTTTTCGAGCCTGAAATTGAACCATACAACCCAGGTTATATCCCAATCAAAATTGCTGACCTAAAAGATTTTGGGAAAGACGACAAAGGCAAGGTGTTCAATCAGTTTGAGGAAATTCTTAGACACAATAACATTTCAGACCGCTCCAATGCTTTTAACAGAATAATTTCGCTCATTCTTGCCAAAATCGTTGACGAAAACAAAGGCGAGGAAGCTATCACCGATTTTCAAATCAAAGAGGGTATTGATGATGCAGAAAC
Organism: Roseivirga sp. UBA838; assembly: GCF_002296035.1. NCBI lineage: Bacteria > Pseudomonadati > Bacteroidota > Cytophagia > Cytophagales > Roseivirgaceae > Roseivirga > Roseivirga sp. UBA838. The sequence continues at coordinate 68,520 of NZ_DBHC01000008.1, read as the reverse complement.
ACTTTTGGAGCGTTTGCAATCGCTATACTCTAAAGCAATGCGAGATTATTTGGACGAAGAAGTAATCGACTACAAATTAGAAGATATTGAAGCTCAGATTGCCAACTTCCCAAGACAAACAGCAAAAGAAACACTCTACCGCATTTACAAAGAGTTGAAGTTTTACCAAAATAATGAATTTGCCTTCAAGGAGGTTTACAACAAAAAGTTATTTGAGGAGAACGCCAAAGTATTGGAAGAAGTAGTACGACTATTCCAAAAATACCGCTTTAAATACGACCAAAAAGCCCAGTTCTTGGGCGACTTTTTTGAGCTAATGCTCGAAAGTGGTTACAAACAATCTGAAGGTCAATTTTTCACGCCAACACCCATTGCACGATTTATCATTTCGTCCATTCCATTAAAATCAATCGTTCGGGAAAAATTGAAGAAAGGCGATAAACTCTTCTTGCCTAAAGTGATTGATTTTGCTTGTGGTAGTGGACACTTTTTGACAGAAGCCATTGAAGAAATTGCTGACTTGGTTAAAGAAATTTCAGAAGATGATATAAAAAACCTGCCCGATTCAGATAAAGTTGAATTTGCTCTAAAAGAGTTGAAGCGATACAAACAAGACATGCGTTGGGCAGGCGAATATATCTTTGGCATAGAAAAGGATTACCGATTGGCAAGAACCAGTCAGGTAGCTTGTTTTATGCACGGTGATGGTGATGCAAACATCATTTTTGGTGACGGTCTTGAAAAACATCCACGTTTGGCAAAAGACGGTACTTTTGATGTGCTTATTGCCAACCCACCCTATACCATAAAAGACTTCAAAAAGCACCTGAACGTAAACCCACACGATTTTGAGATGTGGGAACACGTTACGCCAGACTCTGACGACATTGAAGTTTTCTTCATTGAACGAATGAAACAATTGCTTCGCCCAGGAGGAATGGCAGGTATTATTTTGCCAAGTTCAATTTTGAGCAATGCAGGGGCTTATACCAAAGCAAGAGAAATTATTTTAAAGCATTTTGAAATAAAAGCCATCGTAGAATTTGGGGGAAATACCTTTGGTGCAACCAGTACCAACACCGTAACGCTATTCCTTAAAAAACGAAATGAAGATTTTGTAACCAACTGCCAATACATAGCCGAAGACTTCATCTCAGAAAACAAAGAGCGTGAAGGTGACTTTTTAAATTCCGAAGAACTTTTTGAGAATTACGTGGCTCAGTTGGAATTGGAAATGAATGACTACAAAACATTCATTGCCAGAAATCCAAATGAAACAATTAAGCAGACCGAATTTTACAAAAGCTATAAAAGTTGGTTTGACGGTTTAACGGAAGTGGTAAATCTGAAAAAAAGAAAAAGTTTTACAGACCTTCCGAAAGCAGACCAAGAAGCCAAACTAAAATCCATGTTCTTTGATTTGGTGTTGGAAATTGAAACCGAGAAGTTTTTCTATTTCTTGCTCACGCATAGGCAATTGGTGTTGAGCGAAGAAGAAGCACCTTTCGAAATAGAAAAAATGGAGTGGACAGACGAAAACGGCAACAAACTCACCAAAGAAATAAAGCACTACAAGAAAAAAGCCGTACCACAAAAAATGCTTATTATAAAAACAGGGAGTACGAACAAAGAGCAAGAAAAGTTTTTGGGTTACAAGTTTAGCAACCGCAGGGGCTACAAAGGCATTGACTTTACAGGCGATACATTGATGTTTGACCGAGCCGATCAGCTCAATCCTAAAAAAGTAAACAGCTATATCTACAAAAACTTTGTGGATGAAAAAATAAAGGTAGATGAAGCACTTGCTGATAACCTGTCTTTGGTAAGACTCACAGACTGCATCAATTTTGAGAAAATTGATTTGGATAAGCGGTTGAGTATGAATCCGAATAGGAAAGTCATTGAGTTTGAAAGCAAATTTCCAATGCGAAAAATGGATTCATTTTGTGATGTTAAAATAGGTGGTACACCAAGCCGTAGCGAAAGAAGCTATTTTGAGAACGGCACCCATTTATGGGTTTCCATTTCCGAAATGGACGGCAATACTATTACAGACACAAAAGAAAAGTTGACTGATGAAGGAGTTGCAAACTCTAATGTAAAGTTGATTAAAGCAGGTACTACACTTTTGAGTTTTAAACTTTCCATTGGGAAAACGGCAATCGCAGGAGCAGACTTGTACACGAATGAAGCCATTGCAGGGTTAGAAATATTGGAAAACGAAAAAGAAAACATTTCTGACCAATACCTTTACCATCTTTTTAGTGCCAAATTGATAAATCTTGAAAAGGACGGCAGAAATGCAATGGGTTCAAGTCTGAACTCTAAATTTTTGAAACAACTCAAAATCCCTGTCCCACCACTTTCCATCCAACAAAAAATCATCACCGAAACAGAAGCCATTGAAGCCAAAGAAGCCGAGGCAAAAAAGGTGATTGAAGAGAAAAGACAAGCTATTACTAAGCTTTTTGATTCTATAGACGCTGACCAAGTTACACTAAAGTCAATTACTTCAAAAATTGGTAGTGGAGCTACACCAAGAGGCGGAGAGTCATCATATAAGGAAAGTGGAATATCTCTAATTAGAAGCCAAAATATATATGATTATGGTATGCTTGAGGATGGCTTAGCATTTATTGATGACGAACAAGCAAAAAAATTGAAGAATGTAATAGTTGAAAAAGATGATGTACTATTTAACATTACAGGTGCATCAGTTTGTAGATGTTGCATTGTTGAAGAAAAGTATTTACCAGCAAGGGTAAATCAACACGTTGCGATTATTAGAGCGACAAAAAAGGTTTTGCCAAACTATCTACATCAGATTTTAGTAAGTCCAAGAATTAAGCTACAGCTTTTAAACATCGCAAAAGGTGCGACCAGTCGTGAAGCAATTACCAAACAGCAATTGGAAGACTTCAAAATCCCACTACCTTCAATAGAAGAGCAAAAAAAGTTGGTAAAGGATTTAGAAAAACACTTGAAAGAAATCCGAAAGCAAGAGCAAGCCATCGCCAACACCGAAGAAGAAAAGAAAGCAGTTTTGACAAAATATTTAGAGAAATGATAGCCCAACGCATAAGGTCATACACATTGGCAAGTCGCTCAATGCCCAACCGCAAGCCAAAACTTGCCAAAGAGTATGCCCTTCCCAAGCTGACAAAGACGGACGAAAAAGAAACAACGAAGGCACAACATTGTATAAAAGCAATAGCGGGTGAAGTGCTAAATTCAAGGTCTGTGCATTTAATAAACTTTGGTGGTGGCGGACAAGTAATCGCCTTGAAATCCGCTACTGCTCTTATAATTGAACGTTATGTGGCACATGTCTTCCTCTTTAGATACCAACATATTGCCTTTTTCAATACGCTCAGCAGGCCAGAATGTGCCCCCTAACCACACACAGGCCAATTTCGCCCTTAAGCTCGCCACTAACTTGTAAAGAAGCTTCGTTGCTGGCTTCTACTTTTAGCCTAAACAAAGAGGAGAATACTGGAACGGGCGACTGCCTTCCGAAGCCTTGTCCGGCAATAAGCTTAAACCTTAGGGAATCAGTTTGCCATTCGGGCAGTTCATGGCCGGGCGTGTATGAAAATTGCGGGTCTATCTGTTCTTTGTCTTTAGGTAGAGCCACCCAAATCTGGTATCCATGAATAGGAAATGTGCCACCGTTTCGCTGATGATCCGGGCTTCTCTCGGTGTGCACAATGTCCTGGCCGGCAGTCATCCAACCCACTGAACCGGCCGTTACCAACTGCTCTGTACCTAAAGAGTCACGATGCATTATTTCACCTTCCAGTAAATAAGTAAGAGTAGAAAGACCAATGTGTGGATGTTGGCCTATATCCATATAATGACCATCCTGAATCAGGGAAGGCCCCATATGGTCGATGAATATGAAAGGCCCCACCATACGCTTTTTTCGAAAAGGAATAAGTCTCCCAACCATAAAGTCGCCAATGTCGCGGCTTCTTTCTTCAATAATTAACCCTGTGTTCGACATGACTTCAATTTAGCGATAGCCTATGGTAAAATGGCCAGAGCCAGAGCTTTTCTGTGAGAGCAAGCTGGAGTGTTGATGGAGTAAGAAAAAAGTAAAGATATATCTGCCTGTATTACAGGAGCTTTAAAGGCGGTGGGGTAAAAAAGTCCCAATTCATGAAATCATATGTATGTACATGTTGTTGTGAAGGCTGATTGAGAAAATTAAAAGCAAACAAATAAGTAATGTCTAATTTATTTCAACCGTATGAAAAAGGAGCCCTGCACCTGAAAAACAGGGTGGTGATGGCTCCCATGACCAGATCAAGAGCCATTGGCAATATGGCCAATGAGCTGATGGCTGAGTATTACGCTCAACGCGCAGAAGCCGGTCTTATAATTACCGAAGGAGCGTCTCCATCGCCCAATGGTGTCGGTTATCCGCGAATTCCGGCTATTTACAACAAAGAGCAGGCTTCTTCGTGGAGGCAGGTTACCGATGCCGTTCATGAAAAGGGGAGCAAGATTTTCTTGCAAATAATGCATACCGGGCGAGTTTCTCATGAGAAGAATCTTCCGAAAGGTGGTCGTGTATTGGCTCCTTCGGCCATAGGTGTAGAAGCTCCTTTCGACAAAATGTATGTGGATGGGGAGGGCATGCTGCCTATTTCTGAACCACAGGCAATGACCCTGGAAGAAGTAAAAAGCACCATAAAGGAATATGCCGAAACAGCCCGGCTGGCCGTGGAGGCGGGGTTTGATGGGGTAGAACTTCATGGAGCCAACGGATATTTGATCAACCAGTTTCTAAATCCAAAATCCAACCAGCGCACCGATGAGTATGGAGGAAGTGGCGAAAACAGGTCCAGATTTTTACTTGAGGTAACTAAAGCGACAATTGATGCTATTGGAAAAGATAAGGTGGGTGTGAGAATTTCTCCATACGGTGTGTTCAATAGTATGGGAGCATTCGAAGGCATAGATGCGCAATATGAATTTATTGCCAGACAACTCAACGCCATGGGTATTGCCTACTTACATATGGCCGATATGTCTGCCATGACCCAAGTTCCGGTTCCGGATTCTATTAAGCAAACGCTTAGGAGAGAGTTTTCCGGGACTCTGATTTTGAATGGAGCTTATGCAAAAGATTCTGCTCAGAAAGATATCGAGCAGGGCAAGGCCGACCTGATAGCCTTTGGGGTTCCTTTTATTGCCAACCCTGATTTGGTTACGCGCATGAAAGAAAACCTGCCACTGGCACAACCCGATCAGAGCACCTTTTATACCCCGGGAGCTCAGGGCTATACTACATATGCACCAGCTACGGTGAATGCCTAAAATGAATATTGCCCTCCACAGATTGGTTTTCCTAAAGAAGGATTGGCTCTTTGTGGAGTGGCAATGCTTACGAGTTCTTAATTACTTTGGGCGGTCTAAATCGGCAGCCTCGAACAACAGACCTCTCAGGGTTTCCAGATCTTCGGGAGTTAGCTTTTTATAAGTTCTGGTTCTTACATATTTGCGTTTTCCTGAGGTCAGGTAGGTTTGGTCAGAAAGTAAATGACCCTGTGCAAATCCAAACTGTACACCTTCGAATGTGCCGCCCCATGGCACGGAACCCGGCCAAATAAAGCATATGGTTTTTCGCGCTCTAAAGAACGGAACATTATAGCTTAGTTTTTCTTTCACTTCCGGAATACACTCATACACCAGGTTTCTCAGGGTGTTGACAAGGCTCAGCTCTTCTTCCGGTAAAAACGCAAACAGATCGTCTAAATCTTGAAATGCTATGGGTTGAAACTTGTTGGGCATTGGGAGGAGATTTGTCGGGCAAGCCCCTAAAGATTTGCTTCGTAAGCTCTTTGAAACCACGCCTGCAAACCCTCAAGGTCTTCGACCTGCTGAATTCTGATGCGGTGGGTGACCATACTATTCCAGCTTCCGGCAGCTTCAATCTTACCTCCGGGCTCAACCCCTTTTAGGTTAAGGCCAATATCTAAGCGTGTTTTTGTGCTTGGCTGCAGAAGAGCAAATTGCTTTTTGGGAGTGCGCAGGCTGATATAGGTTTTTTTGTAGGCAAACTCTACCTCGCCCTTAAGTGCTTTGAACAAATTTTTTGCTGTGTAAAAGAGGGGGGCAATATCTTCTTTACCTTTTAAAAGTTCCCGGTCTAGCGAATCATCAGAGGCGGTTTGTTTCTCTAGCAACTCGGGCTTCAGGTAAAGCTGTGCAATGGTGTTTGCAAAACCATGGCTCACCCCATACTCGCCTTTCAAAAGCTTCATTATCTCTCCATGTTTGCCAAGCGCTGCTTTATGGAGCACGGCCTTCCACTCTTCAAGTGTTTTTCCGGTTTTCTCAGCCATATTGGCAATCATGGTTTGCAACATTTCTTCAGGACTAGCCATAGTTACTATGTGTTAAATGAATGTCTAATTTAATAATAGTGCCCATAGCAGAGACTGCTCTCAGGAGTATTTTTCTTTATCTTTCAGCAATGAGAGTTCCCTATTTAGATTTAAAACCCATTCATGACTCGCTAAGGGAAGAGCTTGACGGAGCTTATCGTCAGGTTATGGATGAGTCGTATTTTGTGCATGGTAGTGCCGTCACCAATTTTGAAAAGGCTTTTGCTCAAAAGCTGGGGGTTGAACATTGCCTGGCCGTTGGCAATTGCACAGACGCGCTTTTTATAGTACTCAAGATGCTGGGTGTTGGTCAGGGGCATGAAGTGTTGGTTCCGGCCATGACCTGGATTTCAGATGCTGAGGTGGTTTCTAACCTTGGAGCGGTACCGGTGTTTGTGGATGTTGATGCAGAAACTTACTGCATTGATGTGGCACAACTCGAAGAAAAGATTACCCCGCGTACAAAAGCCATTGTGCCGGTACACCTCTATGGTCAAATGGCCAATATGGATTCTCTTATGAAGGTGGCCGAGGCTCATGGACTTTGGGTGGTTGAAGACTGTGCCCAGGCACACTTTGCCCAACAGAACAGTGCCATGGCAGGCACCGTTGGCCATGCTGCAGTCTTTAGCTTTTATCCGACCAAGAACCTTGGGGCTTTGGGCGATGCCGGAGCGATTGTAACAAACGATAAGGCATTGTACACAGCTTGCCGAAAGATGGCCAACCACGGGGCTTTAGACAAACATGACCATGAGTTTGCAGGTATGAACAGCCGCATGGACACCCTACAGGCGGCAGTGTTGAACATTAAATTGAAATATATTGATGGTTGGAATAAGGAGCGCAATGCGCTGGCCTTGCGCTATTTTAAGGGCTTAGAAGGTATTTCAGCTGTACAATTGCCCCATAAAGCCGATAACAATGAGCATGTATACCATGTCTTTCAAGTGTTAATAGAGCATCGTGATGATTTGAAGGCTTACTTAAAGGATTGCGGTGTTCAAACTCAGATCCACTATCCGAAGGCCCTGCCCTTTACCAAGGCCTACTCAACTGTAAATACAAAAGCAACCGACTTTCCGGTTGCCTTTAAACTTCAGAACCAAGCCCTTTCGCTACCTGTTTATCCTGGCCTGGAACATGACCGACAGGATTTTGTTATCGCTAAGATGACCGAGTTTTTTAATAGGTAGTTAAACCGTTCTTCGCGAACCTCTGAGCTCAGATCTGTTTCGCAAAGAACAGTCATTTCTATAAGTCGTACATTACGCTAAATACCCAGTAGCGCTTCTGAATAAAATATTCAAAGGTGCTAATGAGGCTCTCGCTAAAAGAGTCTCTTCGAATGCCGGTGGTATTCAACAGGTTCATTCCTTCCACCTTAAACTCCCAGGGAGAACCCTCTTTTCTATACCGCAATTCGGCATCGAGCAAATCGAAAGTCTGAGTGGGATTGGTAGAAGATACATAGCTATTGTACTCGTAGTTGGCATTTAGGGTAAAGCCCTTAAGAAAACCAATCTCCAGGTTGCCAAATGGCTGATGGGTTTCAAACTGGCTGGTGGTATTCCTTGCCTCATAGTTGTTCAGAGCCAGGCTATATCCGAAATCGAGATACAGCTTTTTAAAGAGTGTGGTTGTAATGGTGGCCTTATAGCTTTGGTTGAAGCTAACGTTTTGATTAGGGGTGTCAGATATAATGTTATTGCTGGTGCTTCTACTCCAGTTGGCGCTCAGGTTGAACCGGAAAGCATCCAGTCGTTTGTCGAAACTTGCATAACCCGACATCACCTCGTTGGCTGCATTAATGTTGATGGGCGAATTTACCCGCTCCAGGTTGTTAAACTGCACAATGTTGCTCACATCATCCAGTCGTTTGGAATAATTGAGCCCGCCATACAGGTTTAGGAAGTTATACATGTTGAAGTTGAAGTAGCGAAGGTTCAGGCTATGGTAGAGACTGTTTTTGAGATCAGTGTTTCCCCGGAATAGCGAGTTATAACTTCTCACCACAAGAGCCTCAGCAAAATTTTGCACATCTGTAAACTCTGCAGTTACGGCATAGTTGAGGTTGAGCGTATGAGAACTTCTAAACTGATAGCGGGCAGAGAAACCAGGGAGCAGCATAGTCTTGTCGAAACCGTTTTGTGAATCATTTTGGTTGTTCCACACCTTGTATCGGTGCAAGTTCAACGAAGGGCTCATTTCTAACGGACCGAACTTTGTTTTGTAAAGAATACCCAGATAATAGTCTTCAAAAGTATAGTCCACCAGATTTACCAGGTTGCTTTGACTAAACTCATTTACCGTGCCATCGTCCAACGTTTCGTACATGCTTGAATTGAGTGTTTGACTGGTTGAATTGCTACCCAGCTTAAAGTTTACGTGGTTCGTTTTGTTGAGAATGCGGTAATAATTGAGGGCAGACTCATACTTATTGGTAGCCACATACCTAAGCTGTGTGAGGTTGTAAGGGCTGTTGCCAGTCATCGGAATAATAGAAGCAAACGGCTGTCCTGAATTTACAAGGTTGTAAGTAGGGTCTTGTATTTCATGAGAATAGCTGCCTTCAAAAGACCATATGTCTTTGTTTGTTGCCGCCCAAAATGCCCTAAGTTGCTGTTGAATGCTGTAAGGTTCCTGTGTAGTGGCGCCATTAATGTCGTTCGACTGATTACCAAAAGTTGAGTTTTGAAAGTCGAGGTTTTCTATACTCGCCAAACGCCCAAAGCCACTATAGTCTACCTGCAGATTGGGGTTAGGCATGTATTTAATTCCATACTTGAACAAACCGGAAGTGCTCTCTACCTGCTGTTCGGAGGTTAGTAATTCGGTATTGTTGCCCGGCTGAAGCACATAGGTGCGTTGTGAGATAGACCCAAGTGTGTTGTCTACCCGAGATCCTATGGCGAAACCATTAATCTGCCATTTGTTAGAAGGGGTGAAATTGTAGTTGAGAGCCCCAAGTTCATTTTTTAGCGACTTGGCGTTGTTTCTCTCAGCCATTGGAATGCCCAGCTGATTGGATGTGGTTTGAATGGATGAGCCGGCACCTCTCGAAAAGCCCCCAAGTCCTCCGGAAAACCGAAAATAGTCACTCATACTGAAGGCCGGAATCCCCACGTTATTGGCATCGGCAATCAGGTTGATATTGGTTTTCTTGTCGTAGTAAAATGTGTTTACATGAGCCAGGTAACGCCCTTCAGGTCCGCCACCAAGTTTCAGGTCACCAAACACCATACTCTTTTTATCCTCCTTTAGTTGAATGTTCAGGGCAAGCTGTTCGCTGTTGTTTACCCCTCTCAGTGGGCTTATGTCATTGAAGTTTTGAAGCACCTGCACCCGATCTACCACGTTGGCCGGTAGGTTCTTGGTTGCCAGTTTGGTGTCTCCTTCAAAAAACTCCTTGCCATCAACCAAAACCTTATCTACACTTTTACCCTGCACTTTTACTCCTCCGTCTGCATCTACCTCAAACCCCGGCAGGTCTTTCAGTACATCGCCCAATTTTCGTTCGTTGCCTTGTGTAAAAACCTCGGCTTTGTAGGTAATCGTATCGCCCTGAATAAGCACCGGCATTTCACTCACCACCTCTACATCGCCCAACTGCTGGGCATCGGTAGTCAGGCCAATGCCAAAAGGGGTAGAGTTGCTTTCTTCTGCCTTATAGGTTCTTTCAAATGGCAGAAAGCCTATAAAGCTTACCTTAATGGTATACACCCTGTCTTTTTCCAGCGAGATTTTAAACTGCCCCTGAGGGTTAGTTACGGCAAAGGCCGCCATGGTTTTTTTTACGGTATCAATGGCAATTACATTGGCAAATTCCAGAGGTGCCCCCTGATCATCGCGAACCTCTCCACTAAAAATTACCTTTTGCTGACCATACGCAATTGAAAATGCTCCCACTAAAAGCACTACTAAAAGGACTAGCTTGTTCATATAATAAGTTTTTGACTTGGGCTTGGTGTTAGAATTAGTTGCCTCCTATTTTGAATTTCATTTCCCCCTTACCATTGCTGAACTTGGTACCCATTTCTTCCATCTTGGCGTCCATTTCTGCCTGCAACTCTGCACGGGTTACCTTTTTGCCCTTTGAAGGCTTTTTAATAACCACAGTTTCTTCAGGGTTAAGCACCACTTTTGTACATAAATAGGTGGTTGGGCCATCGGTAAGCTCCAGAATCAGCCCGGGTAAGCCCCAATAGTCGCCAGGTCCTTGCGATACCGGAATTTGTGGGGTATACCAGGCTACTACCTGCACGGTATCTGTTTTTATTTCGGCTTCAGATTTATCGTCTTTAGGCTTGTTAGAATTACTACTAAAAGAAATGACGCGGCTTTCGCGAATGTCGTTGTAAATGGCTTTGTAGGCTGTATAATTACCAATTTGTTTGGTTTCGTTGGTTATTTGCCATTCCCTACTTTCCAGTTCATCGTTCACCAGAAAAGGTTTATTGAATACTTCCGACTCCCGTAAATAAAGGTTTTCGGCTGTGTTTTTATAAGTAACCCCACTCATGTTACCCGCAATTCGAACCACCACACCGCCAGAGGAAGCCGAAGTAGGTCCACCATCCAGACTTTCCACTTCTTTCCAGACCGACTCGGTCAGGTTAAACTTGAGCTCGTATTCTTTCTGAAATTGCTTTTTTAATTGCTCCTTTAGCTTGGCTTCCATATCGGGGCTGGCACCCTCCAGTTTAACCCCGAAACCGTCCATCTTTCTAGACGACTGATAAGTGGCGTAGCCCTGGAAATTCTGAGCAAAAGCAGAAGTGCTCAGAAAAAACAGCATAGCAAAAAATAGATAAAGTGTTTTTATAGTCTTTTTCATAATACTTGAGTTTATCACTCTACAAATGAAGATAGACGCTGTAAAACATTGAGTTAAGCAGTGTTAACGTGTGTTAAGCTCAAAATTGAAAGTGAGTTCTGTGTGTATATTTGCCTTGTGAACGCTCTGAAACTCAAACGTATAATTTATCTCATTACGGCCACAGCCATAATTACCATTGCTACGCAGGTGTATCGGAATGTTCAGAACTATGACCTGAACAAAGAGCGGTTTATTCAAGATATGCAACGGGCTCTGGATGTGAGCATAGACAGCTATTTTGCCGATCTGGTTCGGCAAGATATAATGTATAGGCGACTGGATCCTAACGATACCCTTATGCCGGGCATCGTTTTTCGCGGAGCATGGACATCTTCGTCAGACTCGGTTAGAAAAACCACCGACTGGTCTGTTTTTCTGGATTCCCTAAGTCTCCAGAAAGGCAAGCTCTCAAAAGTAGAGTTAGACTCACCCGTTAAGAAATTTGGTGTCTGGCAAAACATGGCCCATTCTTCTGTGGCTATCTCCGATAGTATTTTGTTTAGTCAATCGCATACAGGCAATGTAGAAATCAAGGTTACTGATAGTCTGGAGCAGATTAAGGGCTTTGCCAAAAAAATAATCATATCGTTAACCAATAGCAATTTGAATCTCGAAGCTCTGAAAAGCCACCTGCAAGACGAGTTGAACCGAAGAAATCTAAGGGTAAACCATGTGATGGTGCTTTACAAATCAGTGCCGATAGGGCTAGAGGTGGTTGAAAGCAGTAATAAAAATGGGGCGATTACATTCAATAGGCCTAAGGTTGACACACTACTATCAGAGCCTGTCGATGATCTGGAAAATTACCCGCTCGATGTGTTTTCCAAAAGCACATTTCTAACTAAAAATCAGCGGCTGCAATTGAGGTTCGAAAATGCCTCTCTGGCTATTCTTAAAAGGGGAGGGCTGGATTTACTCATTTCACTGGTTATCTCTTTTATGGTTATTGGCTCCCTGCTGTATCTCTACAGGGTGATCAGCGAGCAAAAGGAGTTGGCCGAGATAAAGAACGACCTGATTAGCAATATTACTCATGAGTTTAAAACCCCAATTGCTACTATTTCTACCGCTCTGGAAGGTATTTCGAATTTCAATGAAGCCAACGATCCGGTGAAAACCTCCAAGTATCTGGATATTTCAAAAGATCAGCTCGGCAAGCTGAATGGTATGGTAGAAAAACTACTGGAAACGGCTTCCTTGGATTCCGATGATCTTGAAATTTCGCTAGAGGAAGTAGAGGTTGTGCCATTTACCCGGCAAATCTATGAACGCTATTACCTTATAAAAGGAGATAAAAAGCTGAGCTTTAAAACCGATTTGCTTGGCGAAACGGCTTTTCTGGATGTGTTTCATATGGAAAATGCTATTGGCAACCTATTGGACAATGCCATTAAGTATGGAGGTAATCAGATAGAGTTGGAACTTTCGGCCAGTACCGATAAAATAACCTGGCGAGTGACAGACAACGGGGGGCACATTGGTAAGCAGGAGCAACAGCGCATATTCGATAAATTTTATCGTATACCCACGGGCAATGTTCACAACGTAAAAGGTTTTGGAATTGGTCTTTTCTATACCAAAAGCCTGGTAGAAAAACATAGCGGAGAGGTAACACTTAGTGTGCAGCCCGGTAAAACCACTTTTATAGTAGAAGTACCCTATGGCAAAGCATAAGATACTTTTGGCAGAAGATGAGGTAGCCCTGGGCACCATAGTGAAAGAAAGCCTCGAAACCAGAGGCTATGATGTAATCTATTGTGCCGATGGCGAAGAGGCCAGGCTCAAATATGAGCAAACCGGTCCGGAACTATTGGTGCTAGACGTAATGATGCCCAAAAAAGACGGATTTTCTCTGGTCAGGGAAATCAGGAAAAAGAACGACCGCATTCCCATTATTTTTCTAACCGCCAAGAGCCGTACAGAAGATGTGGTGGAGGGGTTTGGCTATGGGGCCAATGACTACCTAAAGAAGCCATTTTCTATGGAAGAGCTAATTGTTCGCATAAAGGCACTGCTCAGCCGACACGCAGGAGGCCAACCCTCAGAAGACGTATCCATAGGGCAGTACACTTTTAACTTTTCGAGACAAACACTGCGTTTTCAAGATCAGGAAGAGCAATTGACGCACCGCGAAGCCCAACTGCTCCATGAATTATACCTGCATAAAAACGACCTGACAGAAAGGACCCTAATACTCAACACCCTGTGGGGGAGTGATGACTTTTTTAATGCCCGAAGCATGGATGTGTTCATAACCAAGCTCCGGAAAAAGCTTAGCCAAGATACTTCCATTCAGATTCTAAACGTAAGAGGCTATGGATACAAGCTCATTTGCTGAGCTGCCCATTACAGTAATAAAGTGCCTCCTGTCACTCTCTGCTTATCAAATCAGTTATTCTTTCTTAGATTGTAAGCCTGTAAAATGGCTACTCGAACCAGACAGTTTATTTCTGTAGCACTGCTCATGTGTTTTCTTGCCCCATTAGGGCTTAGCTATGCCATGCTTAAGCTCAAACAGTGGAAGTTGAGAGAAGACATTGAACATCAGATTCTGCTTGGGGTAGACAAAGGGGAGCTCATTCAGCTTACATTTACAGCTGAGCAGGCTGCTACGTTGAAATGGGAGCATGAGCGGGAGTTCGAATACCAGGGCCAGAGCTACGATGTAGTGGAAAAAGAAGAATTTGAAGGGAAAATTATCTACCACGTTTGGTGGGATAAGGCAGAAACCAAAATTAAGTACCAACTCGATCGCCTGGTGGCCATGGCCATGAAGCACGATCCTGATCAACAGCATAATCAGGTGCAAATAGAACGTTTTCTCAAAGGCCTATATCATTCGGTTATAGTTTCAGACCTACCCATCGGCTTTGGTTTTCATATCCATGAAGCCATGCAAGCTCCGGTTTTTTATCGGTCAATCTGTTGGAGTCCTCCCGTTCCACCACCCATCTATTGTTAAGCATTTCGGGTTTTTAAGACAACCTCACAAAGAGGCTTGTTTTATCAGTCGGCAAGACTGAACATGTTTAACAATTCACTTTTTAATCATGAAGAAAACTATTCTTCTGGGCTGGCTGTGCCTGCTTTGTTGCGTAGCCAAAGCCCAGGTTTTAACCGTGGTAGACCAGGAAAGCGGTCTGCCATTGGAGCTGGCTGTTATTGTCAGCGAAAAGGACAATACCGTTCTCACCACCAATGCCAAAGGCCAGGCAGATATTGCCGCACTGGAGGGGGCAGAACTTATACAGATACGCATTTTAGGTTATGCCACAGCAGAGTATAGCTTCGAACAGTTGGAAGCTATGGGTTTTCAGCTAGGCCTTCGTCCTACTAGTCTTTCGCTCGATCAGTTTGTTGTTTCTGCTACCCGATGGAGTCAGTCTTCTGCAGAAGTGCCTCAAAAAGTAATTACTGTCACTCCAAGAGAGGTGGCTTTTCAGAACCCTCAAACAGCGGCCGATTTGCTTTCGGTTTCCGGCCAAATATATGTGCAAAAGAGCCAGCAGGGAGGAGGCAGCCCCATGATTCGTGGCTTTGCTACTAACCGCCTGCTCTACACGGTAGATGGTGTGCGAATGAATACCGCAATTTTTAGAAGTGGGAATATTCAAAATGTAATTTCGCTAGACCCGTTTGCCATAGAAAGTGCCGAAATTGCTTTTGGCCCTGGTTCGGTTATTTATGGTAGCGATGCCATTGGGGGAGTAATGAGTTTTCAGACACTCACCCCACAGTTATCTTTAACCGGTACCCCACAGGTTAGCGGAAAAGCAGTTTTACGTTATGCTTCGGCCAACAACGAAATGACTGGCCATGTAGGCTTTATGTTGGGACTCAAAAAGTGGGCCTTTGCCACTAGCCTTAGTGCCAATGATTTCGATGACCTGAAAATGGGAAGTAACGGGCCTGACGATTACCTCAAAACCTACACGGTAGAAAGGAGAGGCAATGAGGATGTGGTGCTTACCAACTCCGACCCAAGGGTACAAAACCCGAGTGGTTATTCTCAGTTCAACATCACTCAAAAGGTAAGGTATAAACCCAGCCAATATTGGGACTTTCAATATGGGTTCCACTACTCAGAAACATCTGATTATGGCCGGTATGACCGGCACTTGAGAACACGCAATGGGGCGCCACGCTATGGAGAGTGGAGTTACGGGCCGCAAATCTGGATGATGAATAACCTAAGTGCCAGTCATCAGAGAAAATCCGGTTTGTATGATGCCGTTACGCTTAGACTCGCCTACCAGCATTTTGAAGAAAGCCGCAGAGACAGAAGCCTGAACAGTAATCAGCGATCGGTACGCGTAGAAAAAGTAGATGCTTATTCGGTAAATATTGACGCCAACAAGCGATTGAGTGACAAAAGTAAGCTGTTCTACGGGGTAGAGTGGGTGCTTAATGAAGTGAACTCTACCGGTTATGAGCAGAATATACAAGATGGCACTTCAACGGAAGGACCCTCGCGGTACCCTCAGGCCGAATGGACATCGTATGCGGCATACATTACTCAGGAATACAGTCCTACGGATTACCTGACCTTTCAGGCAGGCCTGCGCTATAATCGTTTTGGAATAGATGCAGCTTTCGATACCCGGTTCTATCCCTTCCCTTTCACGGAGGCCTCGCTGAACGAAGGGGCGTTGACAGGGAGTTTAGGAGCCATATTGCGTCCAGATGCTACTTGGGTAGTTAGTGCCAACATGGCTTCTGGCTTCAGGTCGCCTAATGTAGACGATATGGGTAAAATATTCGATTCGGAGCCGGGAGCAGTGGTTGTGCCCAATCCTGACCTGAAGGCTGAGACTGCATACAATGCCGATATAGGCATTGCTAAAATATTCTCAGGAGTACTGAAGGTAGATGTAACGGCCTTTTATACCTACCTGGACAATGCGCTGGTCAGAAGAGATTTTACTCTCAATGGAATGACTGAAATAATGTATGATGGAGAGATGAGCAGGGTGCAGGCCATTCAAAACGCTGCCGCTGCTGAGGTCTACGGTTTTCAGTTGGGAGCAGAAGTAAAACTACCGGTAGGTTTTAGTTTTAATACCATGTATAATTTTCAGCAAGGAGAGGAGGAATTAGATGATGGCTCCAAAAGTCCATTGCGGCATGCAGCACCCGCTTTTGGCGTGAGCAGACTCAATTATCTGGGCAACAAATGGAGGCTTAGCCTCTATGCCAACTACCACGAGGAAGTGTCTTTCCATGAAATGCCCGAAGATGAGAAAGGCAAAACAGAAATATATGCTGCCGATGAAAATGGTAACCCTTACGCACCGGCATGGTACACGCTCAATTTTAAAGCGCAATACAGTTTCAACGATGTGCTAACGGTAACTACAGGTGTAGAAAACATTACAGACCAACGTTACAGGCCATATAGTTCAGGTATTTCAGCTCCCGGCCGAAACTTTATGATTTCATTGCGGGCAAATTTTTAATACCCATGCCACATGGCATTGTCCAATGGGCGAGCAAGGATGTTTACACAAACCCTTGCTTGCCCATTTTTGCTTTTTGGACTGCAGTTTTTAAGAATCAGGGTGTTATATGGTCTTATTATCAGTGAGTTATGGGTGGATGACTCCTGGTTTTATCCAAAATTCCGACTAGCTGGTAAAAGCCTCTAATGGGATGGTTATCGTTTCAAATGTGGATTTATTGTCCGTGAGGGTGTTTTTTTGCACTCAGAACTTCGTAAGTGGCTACCAAAAAAAATCTTTTCACACTCAAAACCGCCATTTATAATAGAAATCGGCCGAAAATCTTTGCGTATTTCACCTATAAACTACTTATATTTGAAATACCTAACACCGTAAGAACTAACTTATTTTGACTACGTGTAATCCCAGATATAGGAGATTTCTCTCCTTTGTGGTATGCGCTAGCTGTATGCTCTTATTAATGCTTCAGACAAGTGTCGTAGCCCAAGAGAGAACAGCGAGTGGTCTCACTTTACAGTTCTTAAAATCCCAAACAAGCGGTTCTGTTGATGAAGTAGCCTCCAATGTGCTCAAGGTGGTGAACAGAACAGGTCGTACCTCAGTATTTAAAATAGAAATTGCTACTCCACCTAATTGGTCTCGCGTAAGGGCTGAAGACCGAGTTTATAACGTAGCTAACAACGACAGTCTCTTCATCCCCATTCGGGTGGTGCCTGAAAAATCGGCTACAGGCAATGTGAATTACTTTATTAATGCTACTGCACTTACCACCAACGGAATTCCATTGGCTTCCACGCCCTGGTCTATGCAAGTGGTAAAAGTGTCGCGTTGGTTCGCTTCAATCGTAAAGTCGGAGGTGTTTTTTCCGGCCGATAAAAAGGAGGCACAATTCCAGGTGAACTTAAAGAACAATGGCAACTCTGCAGAAGATGTGATGATTCTGTTCAATCCGGATGTGAAGGTGAAAATTCTGGACATGCAGGGAAATCCTTTTGCAGACAATTCGCTACCGCTTAAGCTCCCGGTTGATATTGATACCACCCTTACCTTTACTGCTCAGTTGGACGAAGAGGCCAAAAAAGAGAATTTCTTCACGGCTGGAGCCATAGATTCTGAGCAGACCGATCAGTCTGAGTATAAGGTCAATATTCAGGTAAAAGATGTAGCGGGTAACCGTGCAAGCTGGGGCGGAAGAGTAGATTTCAAGAAGCTAAATCAGGAACACAAGTTTAAAACAGCGTATGGTTCATCCACCATTCCAATCAACCTGGAGTTCAACACTTACAATGTGTTGTCGCAGTTCACGAATTTCAGTCTGGATCTTAGCGGGGAAGCCGATCTTGGAGAAGATCGCTTCCTTCGCTATTATTATCAGACCATCATATCCAGCAATAGCCTTGCCGGAACCCAGTTTTTAGGCTCCTATCGATTTGCTGAATATCGCACACCTAAATATTCTGTATCTGCCGGAGACATAGGGCAGAACATGGAGCTGTTGCTTAATGGAACTGGTGTAAAAGGCTCCTACTATTTCGATAAGGTGGGTGTTTCGGCCATTTATGTTACCCGGCCACAAAACGGCAATGTGCAAAACAACCTGAATAGCATGGGAGCATCAGTTCGGTACAGAGTTTTTCAAGGGCTCAATGCCACGGCCGAATTGGTAAATCAAGACGATCAGTTCAACCAGGTAAACCGCAACCTTGCTACACTCAGAGCAAACTATCGTTTACCCAACCAGAGCATTGTGGATGTTAAAGTAGGGTACTCTACAGAACTGCATGAGGGGGCCAGCGGAACCTTCTCTGTCCCGGGTTTTGGGGCTACGGCTCGCTACACCGGAAGAATACAGGGCGTTAGTCTTTCTGCACAAGGGCGGTACAACAGCCCCAACTATTCCTCGCAGTTCAGGGGTTCTGTAGATTTCAATACCAATGCCAGGTATAATTTGGGAGAAACTACTTATGTGGGCTTACGAGTGAATATGAACAGCCGTAATCCTGAGATATACAGCAAGGGTATTCTGTTTCCCAGAAGAGAATTTGTGCGCAATACCTTTGAAGGGCAGTATGGTTGGGCCACAGAGAACGGCAATTTTATGGTATATCCGCGCTATACCTATGAGGAAGTGTTGGACCTTAGAACATCGACCACCGGTATGGGATTAAGCTTTAGCACCAACAAAAGTTCAGATGCCCGCTTGTTTACCCGTTTCTTTTCTGGCTTTACCAAAGCACTCGACTATAACATGAAGCCATATCTGGTGTCTCGCTGGGAAAACACTTTGCGTTATAAAAACCTCAACGTTTCGGCCCGCTATTATTATGGCCCCTTTAATGTGCTGGACAACCTAAGGGTTGTGGAAGATGGCATAAATCCACAATCCTTGTTTTTGAGTGCTTTTGCTCAGCTAAATTTTACAAAGGCACGAATTTCTGTTCGTCCCATGTTCACTATGGCCTATGAGTCAGTTTTGGCCCGGTGGAGAGCCAATATGGCACCGCAAGTCACTTACTTCTCGAAGAGCGGCCTGGAGTTTAATATGACGGTTGAATATTTCAGTATCAAACAAGGAGAAAGCCCACTGGCCAATGTTTCTGAGTTTGGCACTCAGGCATTTAACCCGTTCAGCCAGTCCAATGCATTTCTTCGCTTTGGAATAAAAAAACAATTCAACCTGAAAAAGCCGGGCAAAAAAGCACATGACCTTGAGGTGGTGGTATTTAAAGACTTAAATGGAAACAACCTGAGAGACCAGGGGGAAGAGTTTGAGCGAAATGTGATTGTAAGAGTAAACGGGCAGGCGCTTATGACAAACCAGGATGGTGTGGTTTACTTTAGAAACCTACCGGAAGGGAAATATTTTGTAGAGACTGAGTTGCTGACCAATTCAGAGGGCTGGTTCAAATCTAAAGGCGTGGAGGTAGATGTAAACTCCAGTCAGGCAGTGTACATACCCCTGAAGCGAGGAGTGCAGATAATGGGGAATATCATTCTGCAAAAAGCACAGTACTCGGCACTAGGTGAGGGAGGAATGAAGCTTAACGGCATTCGGGTAACGGCTACAGACGCTACTGGCGAAAGCTACTCTACACTAACCGATTTGCAAGGTAGCTTTAGGCTCTATGTGCCTTTTGGCCAATATACTATTAAGGTGAATGAGCAGGCGGTAGATAGCCAGTTTGAGTTTGCCCAGTCTAGTTACACTTTAGACATCAACAACTTAGGAGGTAATTACCAACTGGCCTTTTACCTCATTGAGAAAAGAAGGCAACTGAACATTAAACGATTTGACAACAACTAACAATCAACATATGAGATCATTTTATCAACACAGTCGAACGCGGTGGGCAGCGCTGGTAGTAATGCTGCTTTGCCTTACATTTTTTGATGCTTTCGGTCAGAAAATCTCCACTTCTCCGACAAGGTTGAACTACAAGGTTAGCCCTGGTGGGTCATCAACAGGACTTATAACTGTGACCAACAATGCCGACCGTAGACAAACCTTTACTGTAGATTTTGGAGACTTTGATGCTTCACGTGCGGGTAAGAGTAAGTTCATGGAAAAAGGAACCTTGCCTCGCTCTTGTGCAGATTGGTTGAGCGCGACTCCCGCACTTTTTGAATTAGATCCGGGAGAATCGCAGCAAATCAGAGTAGTGATGGACGTGCCACAAGATTCCAGTGCATTGGTTGCACGATGGGCAGTGGCCTACATCCGGTTGAGTGAAGAAAAACAATCGACTCAGGAAAACAGCGATGGGCTAATCGTTAACCTAAACCAGGCCTATCGTTTTGGGGTGTACATTTTCCAAACTCCTCCAAATGCTGTTTTCGCTAAAGGAGAGTTGATCGACTTTACTCAGCAAGAAGACCAATTGGTGCTTCGACTAAGAAATGTGGGAGAGACTTTTCTCAAATGCAATTCTTATGCGGAGTTTACCAACCTGCAAACGGGTGAGATAACGCGCCTTAAACCACGCAACTTTACGGTACTACCCGCTAGCAATCGCGATGTCACATTTATTATTCCTAAAGATTATCCTCCGGGCAGGTATTCTGTTTTGGGTGTGTTGGATTATGGCAATAGGGATGAAGTGGCAGCCGCAGAAATTGAAATAGAAATTAAAGAAAAAAGTAAAGAATAGATGGGCGCCCTCAAAGCTCTCACATGGCAGAACTCTACGGCTTCGCTTACCGAAGCGGTAAAAAAAGTTGAGAAATTTTTGAGGGATATTTGTATATATGAATATAAGTCCATATATTCACATGTCTAAACTTTTAACCTAAACATTAATACTCATGAAAAGATTAGTAAACTTTAAGGCATTTGTCGTAGCGGCAGTTTTTGCCTTAGCTCTCGGAAACCAGGCAAATGCTCAGGTTTTACCAGACGACAATGAATTCGTGTATGTAGCTATGGACTTGCAAGGTGTTTTGGACCTTACGCTGGCTACAGACCCTAACGTAGAATTCACCTTTAATACCATTCCTAGCTACGTAAACGGTATCATCAAGCCAAACGTAACTGAACTTCGTGTTGAGTCTACTGTGCCTTGGGATCTTTACGTACAGGCCGAAACTGCTAACTGGTCTCAGTTGCAGGCATTCTCAAGCGCAGGTACTTCAACAATTCCTTCTACTTTGTTAGAGGTAAGAATTATAGATGGTGCCGGAAACTCTGCTTTGAACAACTTTACTTCTTTGACAGATACTCGCTTGGACATTGTAGGTACTGTAGCTGCCGGTGACGGTATTGCTGCTGGTTCTTACCTAACAACTCCTGACACTCACTTCTTCAGAGTAGACTACAGAATTATCCCTACTCTGACAGCACAATATCAGGCTGGTTACTATGGTTTGAACGTGATCTACACTTTGGCAGAAGACCTTTAAGAAATTAAGAAATACAGTTTTACTAAGACGTAGTAAATAAGTTAGTTCGATTTATGTTGATTGGTAAAAGGGGTAACAGTTCATGTTACCTCTTTTTGTATTACTTTATTCCATATTTTTGTATATGAGCAGAAGGGTAACCTTTCTGATTGTTTTTCACCTAATTGCCTCTTATTGTTTTGCCCAGACCCTGGACATTTCTATTACAAGAGGTACCGATATCGATTTTACCTTTAATACCATACGTCAATACACCAATGGTATTATTCGTCCCAACGCCACAGAGTTTAGAATTGAGTCTACTGCCGAGTGGGATTTGTATGTAGGCACCCAAACTACCACACCCGGTCAGTGGGATTTGCTCACCTCATACTCCAGTGCAGGTTCCTCTACAGTACCAGTCTCAATTTTAGAAATAAGGGCAGTTAGCCCAGGTGGAACTTCTCAGCAAAATACCTTCTTTCAGTTACAGGATGTGTCCAACCCGGTTTACTTAATAGGTTCGGCAGCCGATGATGCTCGGGTAAACTCCGGAGTAGGCACCAATGCGCCTGGTGATGGCTCAAACGATCCTTTTACCCACCGTTTCCGAATTGACTATAAATTAACTCCCGGTATGGGATATAGACCGGGCGTTTACTCGCTCACCGTTGTGTTTACCCTGGCCGAAGACCTTTAGCGGTCTTTCTGTATTCTATTTTTCCTTCCTCTTTTATTCCCCTTTCTCAAGCTTTATATTCGACCAAAAATTGAATCGATATGTCTATTAACGTTGACCTACTAAAGCGAATTTGTGAAGTAGCTGGTGCTCCTGGGTTCGAAAAGCGCGTACGCGAGATGGTTATTGAAGAAGTGAAGAACCATGTAGACGAGTGGAGGGTAGATAATATGGGCAATGTAATCACGGTAAAAAAGGGTAAGAATAACCCGGAAGGAAAGAAAGCCATGGTAGCTGCCCATATGGATGAAATTGGCTTTATAGTTACTCATATCGATGACAATGGCTTTGTGCGCTTTCATACGCTGGGGGGCTTCGACCCTAAAACACTAACTGCTCAGCGAGTGATTATTCATGGCCGGAAAGATGTGGTGGGGGTTATGGGAAGTAAGCCCATACATGTAATGAGTCAGGAAGAACGAGGTAAAGTGGCTAAAACTTCTGACTACTTTATTGACCTTGGAATGAAGAAAGAAGAGGTAGAAAAGTGGGTGGCTATAGGAGACCCCATTACCAGAGAGCGTGAACTAATTGAGATGGGCAACTGTGTAAACTGCAAGTCTATCGACAATCGGGTTTCGGTTTTTATTCTCATAGAAGCGCTGAAACAACTTCAAAACCATCCGTATGATGTTTATGGTGTGTTTACCGTTCAGGAAGAGGTAGGCTTGAGAGGTGCCAATGTTTCGGCACACACTATTAATCCCGATTTTGGCTTTGGTTTAGATACTACCATTGCCTACGATTTGCCGGGAGCCCAACCTCACGAAATGGTAACAAAGTTGGGAGAAGGGGTGGCCATTAAAATTATGGATGCTTCCACCATTTGCGATTATCGCATGGTAGATTTCATGAAGAAAACGGCCACATCGGCCCAAATTAAATGGCAACCTGAGGTGTTGACTGCGGGAGGTACCGATACGGCCGGAGTGCAGCGAATGGGTAAGGAAGGAGCTATTTCAGGCGCTATTTCCATTCCAACCAGACACTTGCATCAGGTGATTGAAATGGCCGACAAAGACGATATTCAAGGTGCTATTGATTTGCTAATTGCTTGTTTAGAGGGGTTGGATGGCTATGATTGGAGTCATTAGCCCCCAATACACTCAAGGAGATTGTTTACAAGCATGTTCAGATCATGTTGCCAGCTTGCCACAGTCCGATTAGGGGGACGTAATGATTGAGCGACCTGATTTTCTAGTTCCCTGGTAGAATGGTTCTGTATTCCCTGTCAAATAAGACTTATGAAGGTAGTTATTAGTCTCCTCTTCTTTGGTGGAGGCTTTATTCAAACTTAATGTTCCAACTATTTCGAAAAGCTTCTTGTTTTGGGACCACACATGAGTTTTTAGGGTTGCTATTCGAGACAAATACGGGGATTAAGTCACCTGGTTGGTTATTCACGAAGGACAAGTCGTCTGTTTTTGACTCACCTACCATTCTCTGGCCATTGATTTCATATTCGTAGAGCACAGAAACACTCCGGCCAATATTTGAAAACGGTAGACCTCTTTTTTGAATGGATGATATAAGTCTACCCTGCATCAAATTTCCATGTTTGTATAGCTTTATCTCTTTCAATAGGTGATACACAGAGTACGCTAGGAATGGTGCTCCAACAACTAGAAAGGGGAATAGGATGAGTAAGAAGAAGCCTTTCTCTAATTTGTATGGCTTTAGCCCGAGTATTATACTACTTCCCTGATATAGTTTAATATCAATTTCGGTTCCTACTCCGAAGTCTTGAATTTTTCGATCTTCAAGAACACGGTATTTAGACACTCTGTCCTATCCATTGTCATTGTAACTGTAGTGTATTATTGTTGGATGAACGCCATTAATTGATATATTATATTGAGTTTCAATATCAATGATTCGTGCAGTTTTGTCTACGCCTTTAGCGTGTATCAGGTCTAAGTCAACTTTCGGTACATCGTTATCAATAGAAGAAAATACAATCATCAAGATAATCACTACAAAACCCGGAATTAATATGGGTAGAATTCCCAAGACGGCTGATATTGGTCTCTTTTTTAGAATGTTGAGAACTGTAGAAAACCTCAAACTTCTAGATGCACTGCTCACGGAATAATCTTGACTTATTGATTTTGACAATAATATAAGTTTTAATCTCATCGATCGAGACGTGAAAGATAAAAATAGTCAGCTTGGTATGGCTGTATCAAGATCTATTCCTCTATGCTGACCTAATTGATCCAGGATTTTTGAGTTCATGATTTCCCATAAAAGAATAGAGCATTCCTTTGTAAGGAAACATTCTTGAGCAGCTGAAATTTCTTAATTCATCTTAGCATATGTTTTCTGAAATGCAGAACCTGTTACTTCTAAGGTCTTTTCAAGCTCTATATAGCCGAAAAGATAAGTCTAAGGGTGCAATTAAGATATCTTCCCCAGCTTATACCCTAAATAGGCTAGAGTCATGCCCACCACCACACTTAACCCAACATATAGAATAGCCTGAAGAGGTTTTTCTCCTAGCATAAGCTCATTGCTTTGCATAGCAAAAGTAGAGAAGGTAGTGAAACCACCGCAAAAACCGGAAATGAGTAGCAGATTGGTGTCTTCGGAAAGGTACTTTTCACTTTGTGCCCAGCCCATAAACAGGCCAATAAGAAAACAGCCCACTATATTAACCACAAAGGTGCCGTATGGAGCAAAGCCTTCTAGCTGCTTGTGCAATCCTTCTTGAATAAAGTAGCGCAAGGCACTGCCTACTCCACCACCTAAGGCCACTAAGAGCAGGTTTTTAATCATTCTTTCACTTCTTTTTTGGGAGCTTTTTTCTTCACGTATTTATATACCTTGTCATAGTCGCTATTTTCCTGGTTTGTAATTTTTACAAACCCTTTGTTCATAAAAACCAGCTTTAGCTCTCTAAATTCAGTTTTATTCGTTTCAATAATAGTTTCTTGCCAGGCACCAAGGTCTTTGATGGGCTGAACCGTTTTAAAGAAGCGAAAGGGGTAATAAATATGCACCAGATCGTGGCTTATTTTAATGACCTTATAATTGAATAGCAGCTTGTATATAAGAATGGAGGTACACAACAACAATATACCCAGTACTATATATCTCCACACGCCATCGGGTTCGGCTAATACTTGGCGCATAAAATAGAGCGACCCAAAACCGCAGATAAGGGTGGACACTCCCAGGGCAAAAATGGTGTTCCTTTTAGGACGGGAAACGATCATAGCTTCGAATTAATCAAATCTTGCCTGAATTGGGAAATGTGCTCCCTTATTTCAGTAAAGAATTCACGAAATTCTGTTTCAAAAACGGAGTAGTGCTCGGTAAGATCCTGGATGGCAAGCTCAAGTTTCGAGTTGAATTTGGTTCTACGGGAAAGGCCGGTGAGCGACCTGTGTAAACCTTCTTTGCGGGCATAATTGGTCAGCCAATCGCCTTTGATCATGTAGGGTAGCATGTGTTGGCCGCGTGGAGGAATGAACTCGTAGTTGGCCTGAAGAAGCTCGTATTTTTCCTGAGCAAAGGCCCATAGTGGTTGGCTAGAGTATTCATTGAAGTTTTTGGCCAGAAAATGGTCATAATACATGTCCACGATCACTCCTGCATAATGCCTATACTTTAACCGGAGTTTATCCTTGCTAAGACCAACGATTGGATGGTGGTCTGTGTAGTGGTCTATTTCGCGGTGCAGTATCACGCCCTTTGCCACCATCTCCGGCAAATGGCCCAATTGGCTTCCTTTCACAAAGTCACCCATAAAGTTGCCGACAGTTAACTGTGCGTTGGGGCCTGAAAGATAGAGGTGCGCTAAAAAGTTAATAGGTTTTACGTTTGTTAAGACTTTCTGAAAATATTCTTGATTTTAAGATAGTCAACAAAATACACCATACGAATAGTTATTGTGTCAAAGTTGGGCGCGGAAAGCGTATTACCAAAGTTATCGAAGAAGTCGAGTTGAGTGTTCAGGTCGTCTGTACCAATAGATCGTTTCCAGATTACCCGCACTTCACTACCTGGCAAAAACTGCCAGTTGTATTCCATGTCTATGTTAAACTGGTTGAAGTTGCGGTTGTGGAGTGGCTCTCCTGTAGTAGAGTCGGTTCCGGTATAATCAATGTCTTGCAGTCTATCGTCTTCTGTAAGTTCAAGGAAATCGTTGTACTCAACCCGGCTCCAGTAGTGTCTCATTCTAAAGGTGATTCCCATGCGATTGGTAAAGATGTAGCTAGAGGATAGTGTATTAGTGAGGTTTCTCACATTTCTAATTCCAAATACCACATGCTCCAGTGCTCCGCTGTTGTCATAGATTCTTCTCACATAGCCTCTTTCATTTTCACGGAACGAATAGTCTACATTGTGGTTAATTTCTACTCTCGTACCCATTCGCAGGCGAGCGCCAATATTGGCAGAATTGTCTACCTGATCCCAGTCGGGTCGTTTCCAAAACCTTAAACGTCCGGAGAGTCGAAAGTTCTTTCGGCTATCGGTGTTTAGGCGGGCTCCAAATGAGTAACTTTCCGGCCGCTTGAAAATGTAGCCCGGTACACGAGCTTCAAAGTAGTCGTTGCTCTCTACCGGGTTGGTGTTGGCATCTACAGAGAAACCCCAGAAGTTTCTAAAACTACCTCCAAAGTTTGCACTTACCTGAAATTCTGAGAACATGTTGGGGTTGTACAGTTTGTTGTGTTCGAGACGAACTCCGTAGCGATAGTCGTTGAATATGCCTTTGGGTTCAAACTGTAAATAGGAGAGGTTTAGCTCATGGTCTATTCGGTTGGCTCTTCTTAAAAAGCCCAGGTCGTTAATGTCGTAGTCGTCTGTTTCTACATTTCGGTTAACACCAAATTGAAAATTGCCACGGGTTTTAGAAAAGCCTATGTTGTATTTATACCCGGTCTTTCTGTCAATGTTGTTGTTTTCGATATTATGCGATGCAATCTGGCTATAGGCATAAAAACCCCGAACACGCCAGGTGAGCGATTCGTCATTGAGGTTGAAATTTAAGCCCGTTACGTTGGCATCGTCAGCATTTTTTCCTCGCAGAACGTTGGTGTTGGTTAGTGTAAGGCTGGAGTTGTTTTTAAGGTTTTGATCCAGCACAATTACATTAAAGTTTGTGAGCGGATCGGCTTCTACCTCCCGAACAGCTCCCGTTTCAGTATCCTGAACAGTAATGAAGGTGCGCTCGGTTAAGGCATTAAAGAAGCCAATGCCAAGACCGCTGTTGGTTCTTCCTGTAATTTTAGAGGCATTGATAAGCTGAGCGGCCTGCGGTCTTACTATTATAGTTTCATTGTCGTTCAATTCTTCGGTAAGGTTCCCAAATGTGCTACCAATTCTTCTGGAATAGAAAAGGCCCGCTTTGTTAAATAGCTCCACACCTTCAGTGAAAAACTGGCGGTTTTCATCGAACCGAACTTCGAAGGGCGAGAGGTTGAGCACCTGATTATCTGACCGCACTCCACTAAAATCGGGAATTAGAGTTGCATCCAGGGTAAAGGCATCGTTTATACCATACTTAATGTCCATTCCCCCATTGAATTGAGGCTCTACAAAGCCAGTAGCCGTAGAGCGGCTTACTACTGTAGACACATAAGGGTAAAAGAACAACCTGGTGGGTGTTTCTATGTTTCTAAGGTTTTTTACCACTCCGGCCTGGTTTAGAAAACCATCAATTTGAGGATCAATAGGGTTCCAGAACGAGTCTTCATTGAGAGCGGTAGATTTTCTGAAGAAGTTAATACCCCACTCCTGCACCTCTCTGGAATTAAAGCGAAGTACAGCATAAGGAATCTTAAACTCGGCCGTCCAGTGATCGTCATTTATTTTGGTGTCCGACAACCATACTGCATTCCAGTCGTTGTCGTTGCGCCATATTCTTTCATTACCACCATTAGAATAAAGGGCATCGTACTGAACGCCCGCCACGGTTACAAATAGGCCTACTCCATTGAGACCGGCCTTAAAAGGGTCTATAGCAACACCAAAGTAGTCGGAGTTGCCTATGTTATCTCGGTTAGTGAGTATATTGAAAACCTGGTCCCGATCTTCATAAATCTTTGCCGCTATATAAACAGCTTCGTCATCATACATTAGCCGTACTTCTGTTTTGCGCTGAGAGGGAGCTCCCGGGTTTGGTCTGCGTTGTACAAAGTCTGTAAGCACAGGAGCCTCCTGCCAGGAAGCTTCATCGAACACCCCATCTATTTTTATCTTTTCGGTAGTACGAACAGCATTGAAGGATTTTGGTTGAACTTGCGCAACACCAAAATTTAGCGAAGTGAGTAGTAGCAGTAAAAGAATCGACCTTTTCATGTCTGGCAATAGCATTCCAATGTATGAACATGTAAAAGTCGCGATTGTTAATTGGGGGCTATATCAGAATTATCCAAATCGGTCTATTTTGGGTTTGAATGGTTACCGCTCATGTAACTATCTGTTCTACTGATATTTATTGAATTTTTTACTTTCTCCCCATGGCATTTTTTCCGTAAGGTTATGTTTGTGAATGCGGGTTTTCTGTTCGGTTATTCTTGCTAATTACCGAAGAAAGTTCGGTAGTGCATTGTGGTAAGGGGCTGCAGGGCACAACGATATTTTGGCTAAGTTTGCCGGAGCACATGAAAACACCTTACGATAGCGCCCTGAGCGATTTTTTCTCTGGTAACGAAGAGCATAAACTACTTCTTCACAACACTTATGGTCCGGCCGAAGAAATGCCATTGTGGTATTTTTTCAGGAGTTATGAAGAAATGCCTGATCTGGAAAAAATGGCCCTCTCCGTGTGCGAAGGTCGTGTGCTCGATGTAGGTGCAGGCACAGGTTGCCATGCCCTGGTGTTGCAACATTGGGGGCATGAGGTTGTGGCCCTTGATACCTCGCAAGAGGCTATGCGCATTGCAAAGGAATCAGGTATAGAAAATGCTGTGTGTCACGATTTTTTCAGCTATACAGCGGCTCCTTTCGATACACTTTTGTGTCTTATGAATGGCATTGGTTTTATAGGCAGGCTTAGCAGTCTTCGGGTTTTTCTCAAAAAGGCTTCAGAGTTATTGGGTGAAGAAGGGCAAATTATTGTGGACTCGAGCGATATTTCTTACCTCTACGAGGCTAGTGTCAAGCCTTTAGACTCCTACTATGGTGAAGTAAGCTTTCAGTATGAATACAGAGGCAAGAGGGGCGACTGGTTCGATTGGGTATATATTGATGCGGATACCCTGACTGTGGAGGCTGATGCGCTTGGCTGGCACACCTACATTCTACACGAAGAAAACGATCAGTATCTCGCCAGACTCATTCGAAAGAAATAGAGTCGTTTTTCGAAAAAAAATGCCATCAATAGATAGTTGCTTGCGACAAGCTTCAAATTCCTATATTTAGTTTTCTGAATAAATCTATAGGCAATGAATCGGTTAATAGTACTTGTTATCATCAGTTTATTTTATACTCAGGCATGGGCGCAACGCCAGCTAATTTATTGCGGGCAGTTGATTGATGTTGAGTTGGGCAGGGTGCAAAAAAACATGACCCTTGTAGTGGAAGGCGATAAAATTGTGGCCATCAACTCCGGCTTTTCCGCGCCTGGAAAAGACGACCGGGTGATCGATTTAAAAGGTAAGACAGTAATGCCTGGACTTATGGATATGCATGTGCACATTGAAAGTCAGAGCAGTCCGAATTCGCAAGTACAACGCTATACGCTCAATCCGGCAGATATAGCCTATGATGCTCAGGTATATGCCGAACGCACTTTAATGGCCGGTTTTACTACTGTTAGAGATCTTGGAGGAACCGGAGTCAATGTATCGCTTCGCAATGCCATTAATGCAGGAAAGGTGTTAGGTCCCCGCATTTATACTGCAGAAAAGACCATTGCAACCACAGGAGGTCATGGCGACCCTACTAATGGGGGAAAGGCTGAGTTAATGGGAGACCCGGGTCCCAAGGAAGGTGTGGTAAATAGTTATGATGAGGCCAGAAAGGCTATTAGGCAGCGGTATAAGAATGGAGCCGATGTAATTAAAATTACGGCTACCGGAGGGGTGCTTTCGGTTGCCAAGGATGGTCAGGGGCCTCAATTTCAAATGGATGAACTTAAGGGGATTGTGCAGACAGCCCGTGAATACGGTTTTGTGACGGCTGCCCATGCTCATGGCGATGAGGGAATGTACAGGGCTGTTGAGGCAGGTATTAATTCAATTGAACATGGCACTTTTATGAGTGAAAGAACCATGGATCTGATGATTGAAAAAGGCACCTATTATGTGCCTACCATTTCGGCCGGAAAGTTTGTGGTAGAGAAGGCACAGATACCGGGTTATTTTCCTCCGGTAGTAGTGCCTAAGGCTTTGGAGGTAGGCCCTCAAATACAAGACACATTTGCCAAAGCTTACCGAAAGGGGGTTAAGATTGCGTTTGGAACCGATGCGGGTGTTTTTCCTCATGGAGAGAATGGAAAGGAGTTTGTATATATGGTGGAAGCGGGGATGAGCCCCATGGAGACTATCCAGTCGGCCACAAAGACAGCCGCAGAACTGTTGCGTATTTATGATACGGTAGGCTCCCTTTCGGTTGGGAAACTGGCCGATATAGTGGCTGTGGAGGGAGATCCTATAAAAGATATCTCAGCCATGACTCGCGTGAGCTTTGTGATGAAAGGTGGGCAAATAGTTAAGCAATAGATCTTTACTGGTTGCTTTCAATAACCTGATAGTTTATACTGGAATAACCCAGACGGCTGTAGGCTCCAATGCCTTCTACCGTAACTTGAATTTGATTGGGCCTATCGGCATTGTAAAACGTTATTTTGGCCTGACCGTTTTCGCTAGTTACCACATTGGCATTCCAATATATGGTTGTTCTTAAGTCCGGCACAGGGTCGTTTTTTTGCTCATCGGTTTCGTATAGGGGTGAGTAAAATTCTTTGGTGTAATTGCGGTGCACCGGATGAACTATTCGATCGTTAATAGCAGGCTTAGGAATTACCACTCCGTTCTTAGTTCTCAGAATTACCTCCGGAAAGTTGAGCTCGTTGGGCTTTCCATCGTCTCCATGACCTAAAATCAAAGATGAGGGAGCAGGATAGCTTACTGATATAGATTCCAGGTTGCTCCAGTCAATGGTGTAGAGAGTTTCATAGGCTCCACCACGGGGTACTTCAACTTGACCTCTTCCCATGGGTTCTCTTACTGTGCGTTTGCCAACAGCTTGCATGCCGCGAGGGTCACAGTTTACCTTTATAGAAAATACATGTGGCCATTTTTTGCTTTTCAAAACATCGTTGATGGGAATTCTTGATCCTGAAAAGGGGTCGGAGTAATCGAGGTTTAATTTGGTGGCACCAATACCTTCTACTTCGTTGCTTACTTGTTTTATTAACTCAATTATATCGTTATCCGATAAATCTAGTTCTTCAATGGTTTTGGTTTTCCAGGGAAACTGAGTGTGAAAATCCTCTACATTACAGCTTCCTCGAGGTATGACAGTGCTGGACGTTACTTTGAAAGTACTCAGTAGAGTAGAATTATTGAATCGGCTCTTTGCCACCTTAAATTGTGGTTTATAAATCTCAAGAGGGGCATACGAGTTTTTCTCATGCCCTATTCCTCTAATGAGAGAACCTATTAATGCTTTACGTCTTTCCGTGTCTGAAACCAATTGTACTTTTCTCTTCCCTTTCTCTTGCCCTGCCAGAAATAGTAAGACAGAGTCTCCCTTACTTTTAAAAAAAGATGACTCAACAATGAAGCGTCCGCTCTCTCCTGAGCGCACAGTGTCAGGTTTTTCAGAGTATTTGGTAGCAATAAGTATTTCTACACCGGTAATGGGGTTGTTGCCAATAAAGGATAGGCTCTGGCCAACAATGGCTTCGGGATCTTTATAACGGCTTGGACTGTATTTTCGCCAGCCGTGAGTGAGCATTACCAGGTCGAGTGCTTCTAAGGCCCCGGGTTGGCCAGAAAAGTAGAAATTAGGAGTAGGGATTTTTCCTCTTAACTCGGCCGTAAGCAACAGTTGCGAAAGCAAATGAGGCTGTTGATTGTTAGGGGCTTTAGAGAACTCCTGATCGGTTACGGCCAAGGCAAAATTTCCTTTTACCGGAGCACCTGTTTCGTCTTTGACAGTAAGTGTCAGCTCTACCTTTTGGCGAGGAGAATAATCTTTTTTGTCGAGTTGAAGGTCTATGTTCAGTTTTCGTTCGGCATTAACAAATATGAGTCGCTCTGCAACGAGTTCAAGTGTTTTGCTCTGCACAGTAACCTTATAAATGCCTGCAATTAAATTTTGTTCAGGTACTCTCCAGGCCAAGTTCTCTTGCAAGGTAAAGTCTAGGTGCATAATAGTATCGGTCTGATTGCTCAGCGTAAGAAAGCCTTTCGTATTCATTAGGTTTTGGCTGGGTTTTATTGCTAAAACTCTATCATTGTTCTGTCGCTTGAGGTGTAGGGCAATACCGGTTAAATGGCTCTCTGGTAAATAGTAGATTTCTTCTGGCTGAGGGGAGTTAGCTATGACCACTGAATATTCTTTGTGGAGTTCTGGCATGAGTTCAAAACTTCCCATGCCCGCGTGGGTGCTCTTGAGAGTATCCAGTATTGTGCCTGTTTCATCTTTCAGATATCCTTCGAAATCGAAAGGGCGGCCTGTTCGATCAATAGCTTTAAAAGCAATGTGGTTTATGGTCTTGGCAATTAGGTGGCCGCCTTCCGGAAAGAACTGTAAGTCTATCTTTTCTTCATGCTCTGCCGGAAGAGGAACATAAAGATGAACGGGTTTGCTTAGTGATGCTTCATCGACCTGAATCCATAGGTGAGAGGGAGTTGGTATAGATTTTTTGGAAGAACCGAGAAACACCCTTGCTGCCCCTGTAGTATCCGTCTTTATTTTTCCACTTTCAACAGTCACTCCGTTGGCCAAAGCTCTGTAGGTAAGGTTAAGCTGAGCAACCGGTTTGTCATTGTCAATTCGGGCATAAACATCCACAGGGTTGGCGGCATCTTTACTAAACCTGCTGTATCTGGGAAAGGCCAGTAACTTGTACGCATCGGGCTCAATACTTCTTACAAAAACCGACTTTGAAAAATACAGGGACGAGTCTGAACCAACCATTTGCCCCGAAACACCCATAAGCGTATAAAGTCCCTCTTCGGCCGGGGCAATTAGGTAACCGTCTGACATGCCATTGTAAACCGGCCAGCTTGTATCGGCTTTTTTATTGCCCAAACTATCGGCTAGCAGTACATGGTAGGCCAAGCTGCGGTCAGATAGTTGGTTGTCTATACCCACTACAAAGGTTTTAAACCAAATGGTGTCTTCGGGGGCATAGATATTCTTATCGGTGCTTATGTAGCTCTTTTCAATGGTTTGAGCGCTCAAAGGCCATAGGGCAAACAGGAATAGAGCCAGTGTATGTATGTGCTTCATGCTCATTGTGTGGCTTGAGTAACTGGTTGGGGTCAATATCGCAACCATAAGTTACAAAATAAAACAATGAGAAGATGGAATATGTATAATCGAATACTGTTGCGCTAGCTCGAAGACTGATTCTTTTTATAAAAGTGGGAGAGCAGGGAAAGTATGTTTCCGAAGTGTTCAATCTGAACCATAGTGTCGTCCGGGATATGGCGGCCGTTCATGCGGGCAATTAATAGCCCAAGAACCCCGTTGAGGCAAACCTGAACAGGGTTTGAGATTAGCCCTTCAGAAGCTTCAATGTTTTCGCGAATAGCCGGGCGCGCTGCATTGAATACTGCACGGTAATCTTCATTTTCTGACAGTAGCCTAATACTAAGCTCAGACAGTTGTTCTACAATCTGTTGCACTTCTGCCAGGTGACCTTCTTTTTCTAGCTTCTCCTTCTTCATTTGAGCAATTACCTCAGCATACCAGTCAATGGCCTCTTCTCGCTGGGCTTCAGTCATCTTTTCATCGGGGATATTTCCAAAAACATGAATTTTTATTTTCTCAAGATCGAAATCAAAGTTTCGAATGAGCATCTCGGTCTGGTACATGTAAATGATGTATTCCGAAATGTTTTCCTGTTTTTTCTTGTCGGCCAAAAGCATGCGGCAAAAGTAGCCAATATGGCCGTGATGCCGAATATATTTCATCATCTTCTGGGGTATAGCAGCCCAAAACAAATGGGCACATGCCGCTTAAGTGGCAGCCTGAGCAGTCATTCTAAAATGAGTGGTAGTCAGAATCTTAAAATGCATCAACTTTTTCTATTTTTGCGGTTCGTTTAGAGGTATATGAAGAGAATTCGGAATTTCTGCATCATTGCGCACATCGACCATGGCAAGAGCACCCTGGCCGATAGGTTGTTGCAGTACACAGGTACTGTGTCGGAAAGGGAGATGCAAAATCAACTGTTGGATGATATGGATTTGGAGCGCGAGCGAGGTATTACCATTAAATCGCACGCCATCCAGATGAACTATAACTACAAGGGTGAAGAGTATGTTCTTAACTTAATTGATACTCCCGGCCACGTTGATTTTTCTTATGAAGTGTCGCGCTCCATTGCTGCCTGTGAAGGAGCACTGCTTATTGTAGATGCCTCGCAGGGTGTAGAAGCACAAACCATTTCTAATCTGTATCTGGCCCTGGAGCATGATCTGGAGATTATTCCTGTGTTGAATAAAATTGATTTGCCGGGAGCCATGCCCGAAGAAATGACCGATCAGGTTGTTGAATTACTCGGTTGTGCGAGAGAAGATGTAATTCTGGCTAGCGGTAAAGAGGGGATTGGTGTAGATAAAATTTTGGAGGCCATAGTAGAAAAAATTCCGGCACCCACCGGAGATCCTGACGAACCCCTTCAGGCCATGATTTTCGATTCAGTCTTCAACTCTTTCAGAGGAATTGAAGTAATCTTCCGCGTTTTCAACGGAACTATAAGAAAGGGAGATAAGGTAAAGTTTGTGAATACGGGCAAGGTATACGATGCCGATGAAATTGGTATTCTCAAATTAAAACAGTCTCCACAGCAAGAAATTAAGGCAGGTAATGTAGGTTACCTCATTTCCGGTATTAAAGTGGCCAAGGAGGTAAAAGTGGGTGATACCATTACCCATGTCGATAGGCCTACTCAGAAAATGGTAAAGGGTTTTGAAGATGTGAAACCCATGGTTTTTGCCGGAATTTATCCGGTTGACACACAAGACTTTGAAGAACTGAGGGCTTCTATGGAGAAACTTCAGTTAAATGACGCCTCGTTGGTATGGGAGCCTGAAACTTCGGCAGCACTAGGTTTTGGTTTCCGATGTGGTTTTCTGGGAATGCTGCACTTAGAAATTGTGCAGGAGCGATTGGAGCGGGAGTTTGACATGACGGTGATTACAACCGTTCCGTCTGTTCAGTTTCATGCCATAATGGGCGATGGCACGGTGAAGAAAATCAATGCACCCTCCGAAATGCCCGAGGCCAATAAGATGTCTCACATGGAAGAGCCGATTATCCGTGCTCAAATTATTTCCAAGTCTGAGTATGTGGGAGGTATCATGGGGCTGTGCATGGAAAAGCGCGGTATCATTAAAAACCAGGTTTACCTTACCTCAGACAGAGTAGAGCTAACCTTTGAAATGCCTCTGGCCGAGATAGTTTTCGATTTCTTCGACAAACTCAAAACCATTTCCAGAGGCTACGCTTCATTAGACTATGAGTTGATAGGCTTCAGACAGTCCAACCTGGTAAAGCTGGACATCCAGCTCAATGGAGACAAAGTAGATGCGCTTTCGGCTATAGTGCACAGAGACAAAGCCTATGAGTGGGGAAAAAGGCTCTGCGAAAAACTAAAGGATCTTATTCCACGGCAGATGTTTGAAATTGCGGTACAGGCATCGATTGGTACAAAAGTAATAGCTAGAGAAACTGTAAAAGCCATGCGTAAAAACGTGTTGGCCAAGTGTTACGGAGGAGATATTACGCGTAAG
The DNA here is from genome assembly GCF_002296035.1 of Roseivirga sp. UBA838. Classification (NCBI taxonomy): domain Bacteria; kingdom Pseudomonadati; phylum Bacteroidota; class Cytophagia; order Cytophagales; family Roseivirgaceae; genus Roseivirga; species Roseivirga sp. UBA838. The sequence continues at coordinate 32,251 of NZ_DBHC01000008.1, read as the reverse complement.
CGTAAATTGCTTGAAAAGCAGAAAAAAGGAAAGAAAAGAATGCGTCAGGTAGGTAATGTGGAGATTCCGCAAGAGGCCTTCATGGCGGTTCTGAAGTTGGATTAAAAAGCGTAAGTAAGTCAGCTATCCGTTGAATGAAATACGTTCAAGCCGATATTAATGATTTGAAGAAGTAAACCGAGCACTGTGCACCAAGCACCAAAAAACTTAAAATGAAGTTACTCGATGGAAAAGCCACAGCTCAGCAAATAAAAGATGAGCTGACCGAAAAAGTAAATGAAATAAAAGCAAAAGGAGCAAAAGTGCCTCATTTAGCGGCCGTATTGGTTGGTGAAGATGGTGCCAGCAAAACCTATGTAAACGCCAAGGTAAAAGCCTGTGAGGCTATCGGCTTTGGTTCTACCCTTATTCATTTGCCGGAAGAAACCTCTGAAGAAGAGGTGCTGGCCACGGTAGACCGACTGAACAAAGACTCTGAAATTGACGGGTTTATTGTTCAGGTACCTTTGCCAAAGCAAATCGATGAACAGAAAGTTGTAGAGGCTATTTTGCCAGAAAAAGATGTAGACGGATTCCATCCGACCAATTTGGGTAAAATGCTGTTGGATCTGCCCACACTTTTACCCGCTACGCCTAAGGGAATGATGCTTCTTTTGGAGAGAAATGGTATTGAAACCAGTGGCAAACATTGTGTAGTGATTGGGAGAAGCCACACCGTTGGTACGCCCATAAGTGTATTGATGAGTCGCAATTCCAAGCCCGGAAATGCTACGGTTACCTTGTGTCATAGCCGAACCAAGAACTTGGCGGAGGTAACCCGACAGGCCGATATCCTTATTGTAGCAATTGGCAGGGAAGGTTTCGTTACTGAAGATATGGTGAAGGAAGGAGCTATTGTCATCGATGTGGGTATACATCGAGTGCCCTCCGATAAGACTAAGTCAGGCTTCAAGCTCAAGGGAGACGTACGGTTCGATGAAGTAGCACCAAAGTGTAGTTACATTACCCCAGTTCCGGGAGGTGTAGGGCCGATGACCATCGCTTCACTGCTTTGGAATACCTATTTGGCCAGTCAGAAATTAGTATAACTGAAATCCAACACTGCCGTCAGTCCCTTGCTGTGGGAATATCTTCCATGAATAGCAGTTACCTGATCGGGTTGGGAATGACGTTTTAAAGAGATTCAATAGTAAAGCAGTTTCAACACCTGCTATAAAAAATTGTCTATGAAAGAAAGTAAACAAACAGCCGAACTCCACGGCAAGCTTCCTGTAATGGAAGCATTTTACACCATCCAGGGTGAAGGTCATTTTACAGGAAACCCAGCCTATTTTGTTCGGTTGGGAGGATGCGATGTTGGCTGCGTATGGTGCGATGTAAAGGATAGCTGGGATGCATTGCGCTGGCCCCTTCATTCCATCGATGAGATTGTTGGCGGTGCAAAAAAATACAAAGGGAAGCTTGTTGTAGTTACCGGAGGGGAACCCCTCATGTACAACCTTAACACATTAACCGATAGGTTACGGGCAGAAGGGTGCCATACAAACATTGAAACATCAGGGGCTCATCCACTCAGCGGAACATGGGATTGGCTCTGCTTCTCGCCCAAAAAGTTTATGCAACCCAAAGAAGAGTTCTATGCCGCAGCCGATGAGCTTAAGGTAGTGGTGTACAACAAAAGTGACTTTAAGTGGGCGGAAGAGCACGCTGCCAAGGTTAGACCGGAGTGTTTACTTTATCTACAACCCGAATGGGACAAGTCAGACAAGATGCTTCCGCAAATAATTGATTACGTAAAAGACAACCCTCGCTGGAAAATTTCGCTACAAACACATAAGTTTATGCATATTCCTTAGCGTTGAAAAAAGCCGTTATTATTTCATTTCTGTTATGCTCCACTTTGTGTTGGGGGCAAATCGACTACCACACCAAGAAAAAAAAACTCGTTGAACAGTACCAACAGGCCGAAGAACTGGTTCGTATAGGTAACCTTTTTAAATCGGCAGAAATTCTGAACGAGGTACTCAACAAGGATCCTGGTTTTGATGAAGCGATCGTATTGCTGCATGAGGTTTTACTGAAGAGAGATGAGCCTCAAAGGGCGGTGGCACTTATTGCTGCCAAACGAGAGGAACTAGAAGCACCCTACCTCAATAGACTTTTGCTGTTTCAGGCCAATTATGCCTATCAATTGGGAGAATATACTCAGGCACAGCTATATATAACACAGTTGGGTCATGAAGTATATGGAGTTGGGGCTGAGCAGGTTGAGTTTCTTAAAACATCTATACAGTTTTCCCTAGAGCAAGTGGCAGACCCAATGCCGCTCACTTTCGAAGAGCTTCCTCATCCCATTAATGCCTTCGAACAGCAGTATTTTCCATCCATTACCAGACATGGGCAATTGGTTTTTACTACTCGTGACAATAATGGGCGAGGGGACGAAAATATATTCTTTAGCCAGTTGACCGAAGGAGGCTGGACCAAACCCGCAAACATATCAGATCAGATAAATACAGACAGGAACGAGGGTACAGCATCTATTTCTGCCGATGGCAGAACATTGGTGTTCACCAGTTGTAACAGGCCTGACAATATAGGTAGCTGCGACTTATACGTTTCGTACAAACAAGGGCAGCAATGGTCAGCGCCTGAATTGTTAAATGAACGCGTAAACAGCCCCGAGTGGGATTCTCAACCCTCGCTTACAGCCGATGGAGCAACCCTCTACTTTGTGAGTCTTCGCCCGGGAGGAATGGGCAAACAAGATATTTGGATGAGTAGAAAGGAAGATGGAGAGTGGCAGCAGGCTGTTAATTTAGGAGAAGATGTCAACACTCCGGAAGACGACTGTTCACCATTTATCTACCTCGATGGACAAACACTTATATTCTCCACCAAGGGGAGGGTAGGACTTGGAGGATACGATTTATTTAAAACGTTGAGGCTGGCCGATGCAAAATGGAGTGTACCGGAGAACCTGGGGTACCCCATCAACGATGCCTTCGATCAGGTTGGCTACTGTGTATCGGCCGACTTATGGGCCTATTTTAGTGCAAGCGATGCCAGCGGTAGTTTGAGGCTGAAGCGATTCAAAATTCCTGAAAATGTGCTGCCCCAAGTAGAGACGCCAAGGGCGTTTGGTCGGGTAATTGATGCAAGAGATGAACGTCCATTACAAGCCAAAGTAGAGCTTCTCAATAACTCGGGCCTGATTGAGCTAGAAACCGAAGATGGGGTGTTTGAATTGCAAAAGGCCAACCAGGTGAAAGCGAAAAAGACCGGTTATCGAACCCAGCTGGTGGAGTGGTCTGAGTTCATTACAGACTCCACCATTCGAATGGAACCCTTCGCAGTAGGTCAGGCGCTGCTCAACGAACCCATACTCTTCGACTTCGATAGTTTTGAGTTAAAGCCAAGTGTAAGTTCTCAATTGATGAGCGTTCTGGAACTGCTCAAAGCTCACCCGGAATTAGATATAGAAGTGCAGGGCCATACAGACAGTATAGGAGGGCATGCCTATAATCAACAGCTTTCTGAAAAACGGGCATTGGCTGTAGCCGCCTGGTTGCAAGCCCATGGCATTGGCCATAATAGAGTTTTCATTTCTTCATTTGGAAAAAAACGCCCAATTAGCCCGGAAGTAGACCCTCAAAGCCAGCAAAACAACCGTAGGGTAGAAATTATTATACGAACGGTTAGAAAATAAACCGCCTGATTACCAAGTGTTTATTTGTGTATGTACATTTAAAAATCTTTCTCTTAGCCCGATAATATTGTTTTGTCTGCTTAAAGTTATAAATTCGCCAATTGAACATTTGGGGATGAGTATTTTTATCCATAAAACCCTAGTGGCTTTAGGGTAAGTTCTTTCTCAGTTGTTCGTAACTGTATAGGATTAATTCAATTTAATCATAGACAAACTATTTATTATTAAACTAAACTAACAAGGGATGAAGAGAATTTCATTGTCTTTGGTCTCCTTGCTGTGCTTATTGTTTTCTGGTGTGGCCTATGGTCAATCCAGAACGGTAACGGGAACAGTAACGGGAGCAGATGATGGTCTTGCGCTACCGCAAGTGACCATTATGATCAAAGGGACCACAAACGGTACTACTACCGATTTTGAGGGTAATTACCGCCTGGAAGTTCCCAGCGCGGAAACTGTCTTGGTATACAGATTCCTAGGGTACATCACCAAGGAAGTCACTGTAGGTAATCAAACAACTATTAATGTTTCACTAGAGCCCGATGCCGTATCTCTTGGAGAGGTAGTGGTAACCGGTTACGGTGAGTCTACAAAGAAGTCTTTCACCGGTACGGCCAAGACGGTGAAACAAGAGGATATTGAGTCCAAAAACTTCTCCAACGTATCACAGGCTCTTGCCGGTGAGGTGGCTGGTGTTACGGTAATCAATACTTCTGGTCAGCCAGGAACAGCTTCTACTATTCGTATTAGAGGTTTTGGCTCGGTTAACGGAAACAGAGATCCACTGTATGTAGTAGACGGTGTTCCATTTTCAGGAAGCATTAACTCTATCAACCCAGCCGATATCGCATCGACTACCGTGTTGAAAGATGCTACGGCTACTGCCATTTATGGTGCCAGAGGTGCTAACGGTGTTATCTTGATCACCACTAAAAGCGGTTCGGCTTCTAACAACTCTATAGAAATCGACCTGAAGTCTGGAGTTAACATGAGCCTGTTGCCGCGTCAACAAACCATCAAGTCTCCTGAGGAATACATTGCCCTTACCTGGGAGAGTTTGTACAACAGAGGTGTGGCTACCGGTGAGCCCGATCCTGAGGCATATGCTAATGCACGCTTGTTCTCAGGTGGAGGTATTGCTCCATTCTATAACATGTGGAATGTGGCCAATGGAGGTGAACTTATCGACCCTAACACCAGAACAGTGAGACCTGGAGTAACCCGTAGATACAACCCGGAAAACTGGGAAGACTATGGTTTCCAGAACTCGTCAAGAAACGAGGCAAACATTCGATTGAGTGGTGGTAGCGAAGACACCAAGTACTTTACTTCTTTCGGTTACTTGAATGATGTGGGGTATATTGTTAATTCGGACTACGAGCGTTACTCAACCCGACTCAACCTTACCCACAATGTAAAAGAGTGGTTGTCAGGTTCCGTAAACATTGGTTATGCCCTTTCCGAAAACCAAACCAACGGTCAATCGAGTAACTCAGGAAGCATCTTCTGGTTCGTAGATAATCTTCCTCCAATTTATCCACTGTTTCTAAGGGATTCAGAGGGCAATATTGTGCAAGACCCAATCTTTGGAGGCAATCAGTATGATTATGGTGATTCCGGTAGAGGTTTTGGTGCGCTTACTAACTCTATTGCCGATGCGCATTTTGACAGAAATGGAAGCAAGAGACATGAGTTGAACGCCAACTTTACTTTTGATGCTCAAATAACACCGGAGCTTTCTTTCCAGTCTAAGTTTGGTGCTCAATACTACAATAACAGAGCTACCTCATTGAGAAACCCATTCTATGGTTCTGGAGCATCTCAGGGAGGTTCATTGTTTAGAACAGATACTGAGCTTTTTGTTCAAAACTTCCTGAATTTGGCTCGATATGAGAAGAGCTTTGGAAATCATTCGATTGAAGTTCTGGCCGCTCATGAAACAAATAGCTTCGACCAAACATTTGCTTCGCAAAGCAAAGAGAAGGCTGTTTTACCTTACCTGGCAGAGTTCAATAACTACATTATTGTTTCTTCGCCTCCAACATCCTTTAAGAACAGCAGCCGCTTGGAGTCTTACTTTGGCCAAGCCAACTACAACTATAAAGAGAAGTATTTCTTTAGTGCCTCACTAAGACGCGATGGTTCTTCCCGATTCGTGAATAACAAGTGGGATACCTTTGGTTCTGTAGGTGCTTCCTGGATTATGTCTGAAGAGAACTTCTTCCAGGATGCTCTGCCATTTGTTGACTTCTTTAAACTGAAGGCCAGCTACGGAGTGAGTGGTGATCAGGCAGGTGTAGGTCTGTATCCAGGATACAACACCTTTAATGTAGACAACCTGAATGGTGCTATTTCAATTTCTGAAAGAAACATTGGTTTCCCTAACCTTACATGGGAGACAGCCAATCTATATCAGGTAGGAGCCGAGTTTACCATTGGTAGAGTGTTGGACGGTTCTATCGATTACTATATTAAGAATACGACCAACCTGATTTTCAACAGAAACGTGGGACCATCTGTAGGTTATGCTACAGAAACTGTTAACGATGGACGTTTGAGAAACTCAGGATTGGAGTTTGACCTGACTACTCACATCTTTAATAAGAGCGACTTTAAACTGGACTTTACCGTAAATGGATCGTTCCTGGGTAATGAGCTTACTAAAATGCCTATTGACCCGGCCACGGGTAAAGAAAAGGTACTCGACATCAATGGTGCTTACGGTAGAACCGCAGGTCGATCTCTCTTCGATTTCTACATGAGAGAGTGGGCTGGTGTAGACCCACAAGATGGTAGAGCCATGTGGAACCTCTATTATGACGATGCCAACAATGATGGTATCTATGATAGTGGTGAAGAGATCGCTTCCCTATATGAGTATCTGGTAGAAAACCCTGACGCTAATGTTCAGAAGACTACAACAAAATCTTACTCCGATGCGACTCAGAAATTCCTCGACAAATCGCCAATTCCGGTTGTGAGTGGTGCTTTCAGACTGGCAGCAAGTTACAAAGGAATAGACTTGAGTGCTCAGTTTATATATAGCCTTGGTGGTCATGCGTATGACGGAGCCTATGCCAACCTAATGGGGAACCCTCAAGCGGGTAACCAAAACTGGCATGTGGATATCAGAGACAGATGGCAACAGGCTGGCGATGTAACCAATGTGCCAAGACTCTCGGATAACTTCGACACAAACGTAAACAGCCAGTCTTCTCGATTCATTACATCTACCAACTTCTTGTCTTTAAATAATATTAGAGTTGGTTACAACTTGCCTCAGGCTTGGTTGAACGGTACAGGATTGAAAGCAGTTAGTGTTTCTGGTTCTGCCGATAACCTGTTCTTGCTCAGCGCCAGAGAAGGCTTTAACCCTTCAACTTCAGAAACTGGTGCTTCTAGTATTTACAGATACGACCCATTAACAACGTTCACTCTTGGTTTGAGGGTTAGATTCTAAAACAATGAAGAACATGAGAAATAAAATATATTCTATTCTATGTGGCTTTGCTATGCTCAGCATGCTGGGTTGTAGCGAAGACTACCTTGAAGTGCAACCATCTGAGTTCCTAACGGCAGAGCAGGTTGCGGAGGCTGCGGCCAATAACCCTGAGGTTATTGCCGGTAGTATGAGCGGTATTTACACGCTCATGTTTCAGGCGTTCACAGGAGGAACCGGTGGACATGACGATTTTGGGCAAAAAGGATATGACATCTTCAGCGATATGCTGTCTGGAGACCTTGCGCTCACTGTAAGTACCTACGGTTGGTATAGAACTATTACGGAATTCCAGGCCACACAGGACTTTACGTTCAATGATAACTATCAGGTTTGGAGATACTACTTCCGACTCATTCGTTCGGCCAATTTGGTAATTGACGCCTTGGGTGGTAACGATGCTACTCCCGAAATTGCCGAAAACCGCTATATCATGGGTCAGGCGAAGGCTATGAGAGCTCATTCGTATTTCTATCTGGCTCAGTTCTTCCAGGAAGGCCTCGATCTTTCTGAAGAAATACTGCCGATTTACGATGATCCAAGTTTGCCTAACCAGCCTAAGAGCACTGCTCAGGAGGTTTACAATCTTATTGTAGATGACCTGACAGACGCTATTTCGCTTTTGGACGGATTCAACCGTAGCGCCAAAACACAAATCGATAAAAGTGTGGCACAGGGTATCTTAGCTTACGTTCATGCAGCATTGGGCAACTATGCTGAAGTGAAAACCCTTACAGCTGATGTCATTAACTCAGGTACCTATCCTATCATGGATGCCACTGAAGTTCTTGGTGGATTCAATGATGTGAATACTCCGGGTTGGATGTGGGGTGTAGATATTACCACCGACAATGGTATCAACCTTGTGTCGTGGTGGGGTCAGATGGACCGCTACACTTATAGCTATCAATGGGCAGGTGATAGAAAAGCTTTGGATCAAGGTCTGTTCGATCAGATTCCGGCAAATGATGTGAGAAAGGGACAGTTTTTGAACAACCCTAACAGCAGCTACCATCTGGTTGCACAGAATAAGTTCTATGACCCGGCACGTGTAACCGGTGGACAGAGAACAGTAACCACAGACTATATCTATATGAGAGTGGCAGAGATGTACTTGTTAAATGCAGAGGCCGCAGCGAAAACCGGTGATTTGATTACGGCAAGAAACTCTCTGAAGGCTCTTTTGGCTGAGCGTTTTACAGACCCATTGGATTATGCTTATGTAGATCTGCTTACTGGTCAGGCCTTGATTGATGAGATTTATCTGCAGACCAGAATCGAGTTCTTTGCTGAAGGTAAGTCATACTTGGCCATGAAGAGAAATCAGGCTACTATAGTAAGGGGCTCTAATCACCTCTCTTTCGTTGGTGAGCCTATTCCTTATGATGATGACCGACTGACCTTTGAAATACCTCAGGCGGAAATTCAGAACAACCCCTTCATTAACTAAATAGGAGCTGAATTACTTAATATGTAAAAGGGAGCTATCGGCTCCCTTTTTTAGTAGAAGGATATGAGGTTTACGGCAAAAAAAATGTCGTTCATTCCTCAATTTTTTTTAAAAAAATGCCGCCAAATATTATTTGCCATAATTGTTTATTTTCAAAACAAGCCATCTGGGGGTATTCAGGTCAGGAGAAATTATAGTTGAGAATTGCTAATTGTTGTAAATGAAAAACTATTCAGAATATTTATTTTTTTCGAAAGCATAATGTTTCAAATTGATCTTTAATTTTTAATAAAAATCTAACACACTATTGTCAACCAAAAGTTAATTTTTGTTAACGCTACCTTAGCCTATAAAGACCCTTACTCATCGGAATAAAATTTTTTGATTGACCTCAAAAGTGCCGTTTAGCCAAAAATAGAGCACATTTTCATGCTGCTCAGACTCCCCATTTTGTTTCGTCATTATTATTAATTGATGACATTTTATTTTATGTTTGACTTTCTAAACAAACTTTTTAATCAACTATTAAACTAAAAACGAAAGCAAAATGAAGAGAATTTTACTGACTTGTTTCTCGTTGGTGCTGATGGTTTTAACCACCTCAGCATTTGCACAGAGCAGGATAGTTACCGGTAAAGTTACTGGTTCAGACGATGGTCTTCCATTGCCTGGTGTGACTATCTTGTTGAAGGGTACGACCACAGGTGTACCTACTGAAGCCAACGGAGAGTATCGCATTGAGGTGCCAGGTCCGGATGCTGTTTTAGTATTCAGATTCTTGGGCTATGTGACTCAGGAAGTGGTAGTAGGGGACAGATCTGTGATCAACGTGCCTCTATCTCCTGACGTGGCTAACCTGGGAGAGGTTGTTGTAACTGGTGTGGCGGCAGCTACTCCGGCTAAAAAACTTCCTTTCACAGTAAGTTCTGTTAACGAGAAAGTATTCCAGCAAGTACCTGCTACTGACGTTGGATCTGCACTTGCAGGTAAAATTGCTGGTGTAAGGGTTCAGCCAAGTAACGTACCTGGTGGAGGACCAGCTATTCAGATTAGAGGTAACACCTCTCTTGCCAGAGGAAGTTCACCACTTATCGTATTAGATGGTGTATTCGTTGAAGGATCTTTGGCAAACATTAACCTACAGGATGTGGAGCGTTTCGAAGTATTGAAAGGTGCTTCTGCGGCTACTCTTTATGGTTCACGTGCTGCTAATGGTGTAATTGCCATTACTACTAAAAGAGGTAGAAACCTTGAAGTAGGAACTACTGAAGTATTTGTAAGAACTGAGGTGGGTAACCAAAACGCTTACAACTCAAGATCTCCTGAGAAAGCGGTTAATCACCCATTCCAGATTGACCCGGCTACTGGTGATTTCCTTTTGGATAACACTGGTACTGCTGTTGACGATCCAAGTGGTATCTCTGATGGGGAGTTCCCTAGCTACAGAGATCATATTAAAGATTTCTTCCAGGGTTCAACTTTCCTTACTCAGTATGCAAGATTGAGTACAAGAGGAACTTCAGGAAACATGGTGGTTTCTGCTGAGTACCAAGACCAAACTGGTGGTATTAAACTACACGATGGTAGCCAGCGTTACAACATTGCCTTTAATGCTGACCAATACTTGGGAGACAAACTCACTTTGTCTACCAGTATGAAGTTCATCCATCAGAAAAATGACAACCGTCCAAGAAACATCAGAACTTTGACCATGATGGATCCAAGTGCTGATCTTTTCGCTCCTAACGAAGAGGATGGTTCTCCTTACAACTACAATGCTAACCGTTTCTCTCCAACGTCAGAATTTAACCCATTCTATCAGTTGGCAAATCAGAGAAATGAGTTTGTTAGAAGAAGATTTGTTGGTTCTGCTGCATTGAAGTACGAAATCATTAGAGGTCTTCAATTAGAAGGTCAGTTCGGTTTAGATACTTGGATGGATAAAACGAGATTCTATCAAGACATTGGATACCTAGCTAACCAAGGTGTTCCAGGTGTAGGTAACCTTTCTCGTTCATTTGATGACTACCAAGCAATCAACACATCTATTAAGTTGACATATGCTAAGAAGTTAGGTGACTGGAATATCCGATCAAACGCCTTCTTCTTGTATGAGCAAAGAGGTGGTACTGGATTCAATATTAGTGGTTCAAACCTTGGTATCCCTGGTTTCGATGATATTGATAACGTAACTCTTTCTCCAAATGATGGTATCCCTTACCTAAATGGTGACTCATTCGATCAAGATCTTATCGTATCGAACAGTTTCTCATTCTCAGTAGGTGGTGACTACCTTGATAAGTACCTTTTCGATATCGTGGTAAGACGTGACGGTAGCTCATTGTTTGGTGAGGATAACCGTTGGAATACTTTTGCTCGTTTCTCAGGTGGATGGAGATTCACTGAGGACTTGGATATCCCTGGTGTTCAGGAAGGTAAGATTAACGCATCATGGGGTCAGGCAGGTACTCTTCCTAACTTCGATGATAGATTCGAGATTGCCACAGTTACCAACGGTAATGTAAATAACCCTACTAATTTACCTAACCCACTTATCGGTCCTGGTATTACAGATGAGATTGAAATTGGTTTGAACGTTGAGTTCCTTGACAGATTTACTGCCGCTGCTTCTTATTCTAAGCAGGACAACAGAAACCAGATTCTTTCTGTACCTCTTTCTGCTGCAACCGGACGTAGCTCTCAGGTGCAGAACGCTGGTACCTTGGAAACTAACACTATAGAATTCACATTGGGTTATACTGCCATTCAGAAGAATGACATGAACCTTGATTTCAACTTGATCTTTGACAGAACTCGTCAGGAAATCACTGAATTCGACAGACCAAGATTCCCTACCGGATTGAACATCTGGGATGTAGGAAACTCTCCAACAACCATGTTCGGACGTAAAATTGCTCGTTCTGTAAGTGATTTGACCGTTCTTGATGATGGTACAGTGGCTAACGTTTCAGGTGGTTTGACTCCTGCAGACTTCAAGGTAAACAGAGATGGTATCTTGATCGTTGCTGCTAACGAATTTACTGCTAACGAGGCTGCTGTATATATTACAGATGAGTCTGGTGTGCAGAGAGATGACTTGTTGATTGGTGATGCTCAGCCTAACTTTAACATGGCTATGCAAACAAACTTCAACTACAAAGGGTTATCAGTGTTCATGTCATGGGAATACCAGAACGGTGGAGATACTTACTACCAAGGTGGTCAGTGGTTGGCTAGAGACAGGTTACACCCAATGTTTAGCCAAGGACAGTATCCTGAAGGACAAAGACAGTACAACACTTATTTGTTGACTATTTATAACGTAAACAGAGCAACTGACTTCTGGGTTGAAGATGCTACGCACCTGAGACTAAGAGAGCTTTCTGTTGCTTACAATTTTGGTTCGGCTCAACTTGCTAAAATTGGATTGGATAATGTGTTCAAGAGAATGAACGTAAGCTTGATCGGTAGAAACTTGTTGCTTCTTAGCAAGTACCCTGGATACGATCCTGCTACCGGTGGCTTCAACTCTAGAGTTGATGACTTCAACTTCCCTCTTGTAAGGACATTTACTGGTTCAGTTTCGTTCACTTTCTAATAATTAAAAACAGTAAAGAACAATGAAAAAAACGTTCAAAAAATTAGGAGTAATGATGGTGGCCTTGGCTGTCGTTCTTACTTCGTGTGAAGATTTGGAGGTTGAGAACTTAAATGACCTCGATAGTAGGGCAGTTTATGCTGATGCAACTTCTCTTCCTAGCGTAATTGACGGTGCGTTCCTTACCTGGTGGCAAGGAATTCAGTTGAGCTCGCCTAACATGCCTGTTTCGGTGGCGGCTCAAACATTGAGTTCAAGCTGGGGTAACTGGGGTATGCAAGATTTGGGTACTATTCCAAGAGCCCCAATCCAAAACACCGTGACCTATAACAACCGAGCGTTCATGACAACGCCTTGGTATAACCTTAACAACGCTCTGGCTCAGGCCAATGAAGTGTTAAGAGTATTGGAAACAGAGTTTAACGGCTCTATTCAGGATAATCAAGGTAATGACCTGACAGCTCAAACTGTGGCTAACGCCAAAATGCTTCAAGGTCTTACTCTAGGTTGGTTGGGTCTTATTTTCGACCAGGCCTTTATAGCTGACGAGTCTTTGAGTGCTGAGGATCTTGCTGCTTTAGAGATGAGTCCTTACACTGATGTGATCGAAGCTGCTGTGACTAAGCTGACTGAGGCTGCTACTATGTTTGCCGCAAACAGTGGAACTACTCACACTGCGATCAACGGTTTGAATTATGATAACACTGGTGCTGCTCAGTTCTGTAGAGCCTATGCCGCTAAGCTTTTGGCTTACAAAGCCAGATCTGGTGCTGAAACCGCTGCTAACGATTGGAATAGAATTCTTACTTTGGCTAACGGTGGTACTACTGCAGACATTTCACCTGCTGGTGATGGTCAGTTCTGGTGGACTAGAATTCTAATTCAAGGACAGTTCCCTCTATGGTCTAGAGTTTCACAACGATTGATCAACATGATGGAAGGTGGTATCGGTGGTCCTAGTACCAACGATCCTAATCATCCAACAGCTCCATATCCATGGCCTGATGGTACTAGCACTCTTCCTGAGATTACCAATCCAAGAGATGCTAGAATCACTAAGTACTATCAGTACAATACAGGTGTGCAGTTCCAGTCAGCAAGAGGTTATTACTTCTTCTCAAGCTACAATTTCAGAAAGTATCCTGATTATTTGGCCGCTTTCTTAGGACCTATGCCTCACTTGACTTTGAATGAGCAAAACTTAATCAAAGCAGAAGCATTGATCAGAACTGGTGGTGATAAGTTGCAGGCTGCGGCTTATATCAACAACACCAGAGTAGATAATGGTGAACTTCCAGCTCTTACTGGTTTAGAGTCTAATGCTGATATGCTTAAGGCACTTTACTATGAGCGTTTGGTAGAGTTTACCTGGGATGGCGCGTTGAATGGTTGGTTCTTCAGAAGAATGACTACTGTAGATCAGTATCAGCTTCAGCCGGGAACTCCTCAGCAAATGCCTGTTCCTGCTCAAGAACTTGAGATTCTTGGTATTGATGTGTACACTTTTGGTGGTGTATAAGACCATATTTAGATAATTTTAAGCCCCGGTTTACCGGGGCTTTTTTATTTCCCTTTAATCCATTTATTGATGATGACTAAAATAAGATTGGCCGTATTATTAATCTTTTCTATTAGCCTGGCTATGAGCTGTAATTCTGGAGGAGATAAAGTGAAGTATGTGCTAGCCGAAACAGTTGAGATAGAGTATTATGATACACTTAAGAAAGATGAGTGGATTTCTATTGATGGTGTTACTTTTAAACACTTAGACACGTACGAGGCATTGAAGGAGGACTCCATTCCGGAAAATGAATTCTACACCGTTGATATCCTTCCAACAACTCTCCAGCAGATTTATATTCCCGGTGCTGAATCGCACGAGTTTCTCTCTACCTATGGCGATGCTCAGGTGGTATTTGAGCTTTTTAAACATTTAGCAGTGAAGAGCGATGAACAAGGCAATCAGATATATAAGTTTGCTGGTCACTCGTTAGACATGTCACGTGGTAAGATGACCCTTATGAGGCATGATGGAAAGAAAATCAAGGTGAGCACCAGTGAGGGATATGGTGCCGCTGTGCGTAAAGTGGAATGATATTTGATGATTTTACGACTGCTAACTAAACTATATAACTATGAGACTTTCAATTATTACAGTTTTATTCTGCCTTTCTGTAGCTGTCCAGGCACAAACTAAGAACCCGGCAGATACAACGGTTTACTTTTTTGGCAACTTTGAGCTCAAGAGTGGACTGCAAGTTTTAACTGACACTGACTCGTTGGTTGTATCAAAGAAAATGTTGGTTAGTAATTTGTCAGCTGTGCAGGCAACCAATAAACAATTGTTACTAAGAGTAGCCAAGGAACAGCTAGGAGCTAAAGCCATGAGGTTAAAGAACCCTAATACGAGCAAGCTAATTCACTTTTTTGCCACTAAGCCTGAAATGGAAGAAGCCGTTCGGCAGCTCAAGTTTTCAAATGAAAATAGTTTATATTACCTGAGAGACTTTGAATTTATCAAAGAGGTTGGGCTGCAAGGGCCCGGCAATCCGGTGATAAAATAATTGAGTCATAGAATTGACAAAAGCCCTTTGCCATTGTTTAAGTATGGTAAAGGGCTTTTTTTATGAAAAGAATAGTTTTCTATGCTATTACTCTCCTTACTCCTATCATTCTGTTAATTGCGTTGGAGCTTTTACTCAGAATGTTTGGTTATGGAGAATCTCCTCAGCCGCTCTTTGTAACAGACAAATTTGATAGTGGATATTGGACGCTTAACCCAAGATTTGCAGAGCGTTACTTTAGTGACCAGGCGTTTGCAACCGCCCCACAATACGAGGTTATGGAAAAGGCTAAAGGAGACTCTACGTTCAGGGTTTTCGTTCAGGGAGCCTCATCCTCTGCAGGCTTTCCGTATCACAATGCCTCATTTCCAAAGCTCTTGGAGCAAAGACTGCAAGCACAGTACCCCACGCTTAATGTAGAAGTCATTAACACCAGTCTAGTAGCTACGAATAGTTATGCTATGCTTGACATGGCCAATGAGATTATCAATGCTCAGCCCGATATGGTCATTATTTATGGCGGCCACAATGAGTATTATGGAGCCCTTGGAGTAGCTTCTACCCAGTCAAAGGGTAGTTCTCCGCGGTTGGTAAATACCTATCTCAGTTTAAAGAAGTACAGAATTGTACAGTTGCTTAGTAAGCTAACCCAGAGCATAAGGGCGAAGGCTAACTTGCCCAATTCAAGGTCCCATACGCTCATGGCCAGAATGATCAGAGAAGATGCTATCCCCTACGGGTCGGACCTTTATGTAAAAGGGTTGAAACAGTATGAGTTTAATTTGTCGAGGTTGCTCAATAAGTATCGCAGGGCGGGAGTTAGCGTGGGGCTCTCCACGTTGGTGTCAAACCTGGCAGATTTTAGCCCGTTTCTTTCGGAAAACGGTAGTGAGAGTGCCCTGACTTTATACAATGATGGTTTAGAGAAAAGAAGGAATGGTGAACTCGAGGAGGCGGTTTCCTTATTCAACAAGGCTAAAGATATGGACTTGCTAAAGTTTAGAGCTCCATCAGGTATCGACTCCCTTATTATTCAACTCAGCGATAAGTATGAAGCGCGTTTGATTGACATAAAAGATGCTTTTGAACAATACAGTCCTGACCGATTAATTGGTGGTGAATTGATGCATGAACATGTGCATCCCAATTTAAAGGGGCAACGGCTGATGGCCGATAGAGCTTTTACTGCGGTTGCTCAAACAATTGCCGAACAATGGGGGCTATTTCCCTCTCAAGGAGGTGGCTTTCAATATGCCATTGCTCCGGCCGATAGTCTTTATGCCGAAATACTGATAAGTCAACTATTGCTCGACTGGCCATTTAACAGAGGTGATGAGTCACAGCGCATAGACCCCGGCTCAAGAGCAGCTCAGGTTTTTTCAGGAGCTATTTCATGGGACCAGGTTTTACTCGATAGCTATTATTCCCAGTTGGGGAGTACTCCGTACCAGGCCCTGCAAACGGCAAGAGTAATGCTTCAGGATTCGCCTCATAGAGAAGAACCTTACCTTTTAACAGGAGAAGCCTACCTCCGTTTGGGGCAGTTCGAAAAAGTTGAACAGCTTCTGTCTGCCATGCCAAAGCAATTACAGTCTGTAAGAATTACCACCCTACGGCAGAAAAACGCTATAGCCAACGATCAGTTCTATCTGGCGGCAGAGTTGACCAAAGAGTTGCTTAGTCAGAAACCCAAAGACTATCTCTTGTCCAATCAACTCAAGAGTATTGAGTCAATTATTCTTTTGTTGGAGCCTGGGAAGAAACTGCATGAAATGCCTGAATCAGTCCTGTTAGATGCTTTAGAGGGATATATTTTCCTTGAAAAATCAGAAGCCGCGCGGCAATTGCTAGGCAGTCTGAAAGTTGGCAGAGACTCAAGCGAGAGGTTATTGTCGTTAGAAAGAAGGCTTGGTAGTATCTAGATTATTTGGTTCTTGATATTAGTGTCCGAATGAATCGATACTTTTTCTACATAATTTAGGATTATCGGTTAAAGTTGCTCTGTTTCTGAAAATTATATTCTAATCCCTTTTTTTGAGTTCATAACTTTTTTTAAGTTGTCTGTTAGGCAAGGTTCAGCTTTGCCGTGTCAACCTTAAACTAAGCTGTGAATAATCGATATCTGACAAGTCTTGTTCTTGCCATCAGTGTTGTTGTATGCATTGGTTGTGGCAAAAAAAGTGGAAGAAATGCCATCTTTCAGTCCATAGATACGCGCTCCTCCGGACTAAATTTTCAAAATATCCTTTCCGAATCAGATTCAATCAACGCCTATACTTTCCTATATATCTACAACGGTTCAGGTGTTGCAATTGCCGACCTAAACAACGATGGCCTTAAAGATGTAGTGATGGCCGGAAATATGGTTCCTACTACAGTATATGTGAATAAAGGTGATTTACAATTTGAGCCGCTTGAACTCCCTCTGCAAGGAGTAATTCCTTGGGTGCATGGAGTGAGCATTGTAGATATTAACAATGACGGCCTTCAAGATATTTATTTAAGTGTGGGGGGGATAAAAAAATCTGCGCAGGCCGCTAACAAGCTTTATGTAAATAAAGGTGATATGCTTTTTGAGGAAGGAGCTGCGCGCTTTGGTTTGGCCGACACTTCACTGACCACGCATACGGTGTTTTTCGACTATGATCAAGATGGCGATTTAGATGCTTATCTTCTTAATTATGAGAATAACCCCAATAAAGACCCCAATGTTATACGGCCAAAGAACCTCTCGGGCAATACCGTAAGCCAGGATAGGTTATACAGAAATGATGGCGAGATTTTTAAAGAAGTGTCTGCACAAGCAGGGATAATACATGAAGGCTATGGATTGGGTATTCACACCTCAGACTTTAATAACGATGGTTGGTTAGACATTTATGTTAGCAATGATTTTGCCTATGACGACCTTCTGTATATCAATCAACAAGATGGTACCTTCAAAGAGTCTTTAAACCTATATTTTGAACATACCAGCAACTTCGGTATGGGTATAGATCTGGCCGATGTAAACAATGATGGAAAACCAGATTTGTTACAAGTAGATATGCTTCCTGAAGACAACAGAAGACAGAAAAAGCTCCTGAGCGGAATGAACTACGATCGGCAGCAGATGCTATTGGCAAGAGGTTATCTGCCGCAATACATGCGCAACACACTGCAACTGAACACAGGGAAGGAGAAGTTTCAGGAAATAGGCTATCTGGCTGGTATAAGTACAACAGACTGGAGTTGGAGTCCGCTTATTGCCGACTTAGACAATGATGGTCTTAAAGATATTTACATTACTAACGGCTATGTAAAGGATGTTACGGATGTTGATTTTAGAGATTATGTAGTTAATGAAACCAGAAAGAGAAACAGAGTCTTTGATCCTCAGGTGCTTATAGGAGCACTGCAAGACCTTAAGGGCGAGAAGGTATTAAACTATGCTTTTAGAAATACGAATGGGCTTCAGTTCTCCAATGTTTCAGAAGAGTGGGGCATAACCCAGCCAAGCTTTTCTACCGGAGCAGCCTATGGCGACTTGGACAATGATGGCGATTTGGACTTGGTGGTAAACAACTTGAACGACCCGTCTTTTCTTTACGAAAACATGAGTTCTCAGAAGTTTAAGAAGAACTATCTGCAAATAGACTTCAGTATAGACGGCAACCAACAATTGGCCATTGGAACAAAAGTGGTAGTTGCGCTTAATTCAGGAGAAGAACTAATGGCCGAGGTTAACCCTTACAGAGGCTTCCAATCCAGCGTAGACCCGACCGTTCATTTGGGCCTTGGTGAGTCCTCTTCAATAAAGGAAGTTAAGGTGATTTGGCCCGACCTTTCGGAATCTGTTCTTAGTGATGTTAAGATCAACTCCCGAATAACAGTTGAGAAAAATAAAGTAGAAATAAAGAAGTCTGCGCCTTCAGCCAATGTAGCCCAGGCCTTTGTAGATAAAGCTGAAGAAAGAGGCATAGACTTTACTCATCAAGAGTCTCCTTATGTAGACTTTAAAAGAGAAGCAATGCTGCCGCACAAACTATCGACCGAAGGGCCTGTTACCGCATTGGGCGATGTGAACAACGATGGCCTTGAAGATTTCTACATTGGAGGATCGGCAGGTCTGCCGGCTGCAATTTTCTTGCAAAAGCATGGAATACAAGGAGCTACTTTCGAAAAACGCCTCATCGAAGATCAGAAAGAAAGTGAAGATGCCGGAGCCTTGTTCTTTGATGCAGATTCTGACGGTGATCTTGATTTATATGTGGTAAGTGGTAGTAATGAATTTCCTGTAGGAGACGAACGATACCTCGACAGACTCTATTTAAACGATGGTAATGGCAACTTCGTGCGAAGCAAAGAAAGTCTTCCGCTGGCTTACTATAGTGGCAGTGTGGTGGTAGCTAATGATGTAGACGGAGACGGAGACCTCGACCTGTTTATTGGTGGCCGATCACTACCCCAGAATTACCCAAAGCCAGGCACTTGTCAATTGTTAATTAATGAGAAAGGCAAATTCATCGATAAGATTGATGCATACGCACCATCGCTTAAGAATGTAGGGATGGTAAAAGACGCTAAATGGGTAAATCTATTAGGCGATGAGAAAAAGGAGCTGCTGGTGGCCGGTGAGTTTATGCCCCTAATGATCTTTGAAGTGGCTAATGGTATTATTAAACCCAGAGCCAGTATAAGCGGGCTGGAAGATTACGTGGGTTGGTGGAATACCATAGAAGTTCTCGATGTTGAGGGAGATGGTGACATGGATATAATTGCAGGAAATCTAGGGTTGAATAGCAGATATAAGGCATCTGCTACAGAGCCATTGAGCGCATATGCCAGTGATTTTGACGGAAATGGAACACTCGATGCCGTGCTTACCTATTACAATCAAGGTAGGGAGTATCCGTTGGCCGACCGGGCTACAATTACTCAGCAAATGCCTCCCATAAAGAAGAAGTTTACCAATAATCTTAAATACGCTGAATCGACTATAGATAAAGTCTTACCACAACCCGTGTTAGAAAGAGCTTATCAAGTAAAGGCGACACATTTTCAGAGCTCATACTTTATAAATAATGGCGATGGAACCTTCCAAATGAAGGAAATGCCACTTCAGGCACAGTTTACAAGAGTTAACGACATGCTCATTTTTGATTACGATCAAGACGGATACCATGATATCCTACTAGCCGGTAATTCTTATGGCACCGAGGTATTTACCGGTAATTATGATGCGCAAACCGCACTTCTTTTGAGAGGTAATGGAAAGGGTGAGTTTGAGGCAGTGCCACTTTTCGGTTCAGGCTTTATAATGGAAGGAGCCATAACCGCTGTAGAGAAAATTAGTATAGATGGCGACTCACACATCCTTACACTTCTTAATGCAGACAAGGCTCATCTTTTTAGGGTAAACTCGGTAGACTGGTTAAGTCAGTCTAAGCTTTGATTCCCCTTTTCATAGTTATCCGGTATCTTTGGCACCAAAACAACAACAATGATCATTGTAACAGGTGCCGCAGGGTTTATAGGGAGCTGTCTAATTAGCAAGCTCAATCAAGAAGGATTCAATAATATCATTGCAGTCGATAAATTCGACACCCCCGCTAAGAACAAAAACCTGAAAGGAAAGAAAATAACTCAGCAGGTAGAGAGAGGTTCATTCTTCCATTGGTTAGACCAAAATCATAAGCAGGTTGAGTTTGTTTTTCATTTAGGAGCGCGAACCGATACTACGGAGTTCGACATGGAACTGCTCAATGAATTAAACCTGAACTACTCCAAACAGATGTGGAATAAGTGCATTGAGTATCAGATTCCATTAGTTTATGCCTCATCTGCCGCTACTTATGGTGGTGGAGAGCATGGGTATAATGATGATCATTCCGTTATCGAAAATCTTGCCCCACTAAATCCCTATGGTATCTCTAAAAATGAGTTCGACAAATGGGTGCTGAAACAGGAACAACAGCCGCTCTTTTGGGCCGGGCTCAAGTTTTTTAATGTGTATGGTCCCAACGAATACCACAAAGGCAGAATGGCCTCCGTGATATTCCATGCATTCAATCAAATTGGAAATACAGGCCAAATGAAATTGTTCCGATCCCATAATCCGGACTTCAAAGACGGTGGTCAAATGCGCGACTTTGTGTACGTTAAGGATGTGGTAGAAGTATGTTACTTCCTCATGCATCACCGAAAAGACTCGGCCATTTACAACCTGGGGAGTGGAGAGGCCAGAACCTTTCTAGATCTCGTAAATGCCACATTTAAGGCCATGGACAAAGAACCTGTAGTGTCTTTTATCGATACCCCGGCAGACATAAGAGATAAATATCAATACTATACCCAGGCCAATATGGATAAGTTAAAAGCCATTGGCTTCACAAGACCATTTACTCCTTTAGAAGAAGGAATTGACGACTATGTAAAGAACTATTTGCAAAACGATAATTATTGCTAGCTTGGGCAAAGATGCTAATACGCATTGAATAATGTTAGTGAAGCCCTATGAACCAAATTAAAGAGCTCTTTCAGTTTATGGCTACCCGAAAAAGGCTTTGGCTGGCACCCATAATCATCGTTTTGGTATTGCTAGGCCTATTGATTGTTTTTGTAGAAGGTTCTGCTGTAGCACCATTCATATATAGTATGTTTTAATTCCATCCGCAATGTATGTGCTCGGTGTTTCAGCTCTTTATCACGATTCGGCAGCCTGTATTATTCACGATGGAGAAATACTGGTAGCTGCTCAAGAAGAACGATTTACCAGGCTAAAGCATGACTCCACATTCCCGGTCAATGCCATTCGGTTCTGTTTAGAATACACTCATTTGAGCCTGGAGCAGATAGACCATGTGGCTTTCTATGAAAAACCATTATTGAAATTCGAGCGAGTACTGGAAAACTTTTTCGATATAGCTCCTAAGGGAGTATGGGCCTTTGTTCGCTACATGCCTGCGTGGGTAAAGCAAAAAGTTTTTTTCAGAAAGTATCTCAAAGACAAACTAAAAACCATAGACAAAACAGCAAAAAAACTGCCCACTGTTAAGTTTGTTGAACACCACCTGTCTCATGCGGCCTGGGCCTATTACACATCTCCCTTTAAAGATGCCGCTGTGCTTACAATCGATGGTGTGGGTGAATGGACTACCACTGCTTTATACCGGATACAAGATGGAGCTATTCAACTTATAAAAGAGCAGCATTACCCACATTCCCTTGGCCTTCTCTATTCTGCATTTACCCAATACCTGGGGTTTAAGGTGAATGATGGAGAGTATAAAATGATGGGCTTGGCCCCTTATGGCAACAGTGAAAGCTATACCTATAAGAGAGCAGAAGAAACCATCAAAAAACATCTGGTAAGGGTGTTTCCAGACGGTTCAATTCGCTTGAATATGGAGTTCTTTTGCTTTCAGTTGGGGAGCCGAATGATTCATCAGAAACGATGGGAACAGATGTTTGGACTGCCAATGAGAAATAGTGCAGATCAAATCAGGCAAGAACATTGCGATTTGGCCCTGGCCATACAGAACTTTACTGAACAGGTTGTTTTAAAGTTGGTTAGCCATTTAAAGTTAGAAACCGGAGAGGAGAACCTTTGTCTGGCAGGAGGTGTGGCGTACAACTGTGTGGTCAATGGGAAAATAATAGAGCAAGAAATTTTTAAAAGTGTTCATGTGCCTCCCGCTGTTGGCGATGCAGGCTCGGCCGTGGGAGCCGGCTTTTTGGTCAGCAGCTTGTTAGGCCATGTGGCAAAAGATACACGCTACCTCAAAAATGAGATCTCATTTTTGGGGCCTCAGTTTACCAACACTGAAATTTCGTCAGTTTTGCGGTCGGTAGACGGTCCAACAGTGCCATACCAGACTGGTGAACTTTTAGATAGAGTAGTGGATGACCTGATACAAGGTAGGGTAGTAGGCTGGTTTCAGGGGAGAATGGAATTTGGTGCTCGGGCACTCGGCTCCCGGTCTATTTTGGCCGATGCTGCCAACCCGGGCATTCAGGAGCAGCTCAATAGAAAAATAAAGTATAGAGAATCGTTCAGGCCTTTTGCAGTCATACTCCTAGAAGAAGACTTGCAAGACTACTTTAACCTGAATCAGCCAAGTCCTTATATGGCTATTGTAGCCCAGATAGCCGAGCAATGGAGAAAGCCAAGACCGCATAACTACGAGGCTCTTACCATTAAAGAAAAGTGTCAATGGGTAAATTCGAGCTTTCCCGGTATTGTACACGTAGACTACTCCAGCAGAATACAAACGGTAGATAAAGAAACCAACAGGCTTTTATATGAGCTATTGCTTAAGTTTAAAGAAAAAACCGGGCATTCGCTTTTAGTAAACACAAGCTTTAATGTAAACAATGAACCTATTGTTTGTACTCCTCAAGAGGCCTATCAATGCTTTTTGAGTACTCACATGGACAGCCTGGCAGTTGGTAATTTTTACATCACTAAAGAAAACGACCATGTTTAAAATGCCTAAACCTACGAACCCCCACGCTATGGTTCTGGGCTTTGTGGCCGGCCTGCTGGTTATTAACTACTTTGTTGAAAAGGAGTGGATCACATATCTGGTTATAGCCACTTCCGTTTTGTGTAGCATTTCCGGCAAACTAGCCCACGCACTGGCAAGCTTGTGGTTGGGTCTTGGGCACCTGTTGGGTAGAATTAACGGAGCCGTTTTGCTTAGCCTTTTATATCTCCTTATCCTTACTCCATTGGCCTTGCTCAGAAAGTTGGTGGATAGGAAAAAAAGGAAGAGAGGCGTAGAGCAAGCCCAAACAGCCTTTGTGTCCAGATCGCATCTATTTACAGGTCAGGATATTGAGTTACCCTGGTAGGTAGTAATCTTTCCGATTAGACATGTCCCTTGCTCAGAAAACACTTATATTTGCAGCCAATTTTAGAAAGTATGGTTTACGTCAGTAGAAAAGAACATTTCACCGCTGCACACAAGTTGTATAATCCCAATTGGAGCGATGAAAAGAATCAGGAGGTTTTTGGTCCCTGTGCCAATGCCAACTGGCATGGCCATAATTTTGAGTTAATCACCACTGTAAAGGGTATGCCAGATCCGGAAACCGGTTTTGTAGTGGATTTAAAACAACTTTCTGAGCTTATTAAAGCTGAGGTGATCGATAAGCTCGATCATAAAAACCTCAACCTCGATGTAGATTTTATGAGAGGTAAAATGGCGAGCTGTGAGATATTAGTGATGGAGATATGGAAAATTTTGGCACCCAAGGTAGATGCCATTACTCCACACGGCAAGCTTCATTCGTTAAAGCTCTACGAGACCCCAAGAAACTTTGTAGAGTACTTCGGGGAATAAGAGTCGATCGGCAAAAGAAACCTGAAATAGATTGGGTTAAACCTCGTTCGACTTCTTACGCCACCTTAAGTTTCTTGAACTTAGACTTCTCGAACTTCTCTCTTGCGTATTTTTTGTCAATAACCAGCTCCTGTGTTTCAGGGTCAGAGGGCAACTCAAACATAGCATCGGTCATAATTGCCTCACAGATAGAGCGAAGCCCCCTGGCACCAAGCTTGAACTCCAACGCTTTTTCGACTATATAGTCAAGCGCACTTTCTTCGAACACCAGCTTTTTTTCTTCCATATCAAAAAGCTTGGTGTACTGCTTTATCAGAGCGTTCTTAGGAGCTGTTAGAATATTTTTGAGAATCTCCGGATCCAGAGGATTCAGGTGAGTGACAATAGGAAGCCTACCGATCAACTCCGGAATCAGACCAAAGTTTTTAAGGTCTTGAGCATTTACATATTGGTGAAGGTTGTCGCGATCAACCTGCATCTGTTCATCCTTACCTACAGCAAAGCCCAGAGGCTGAGTGTTCAATCTGTTGGCAATGTGTCGCGAAATACCATCAAAAGCACCACCACAGATAAACAAAATGTTGTCTGTATTTACCGAGATCATTTTCTGATCAGGGTGTTTTCTTCCTCCCTGAGGGGGGACATTTACGGCCGTTCCCTCTAAAAGCTTTAAAAGTGCCTGCTGAACACCTTCACCGCTAACATCGCGCGTAATGGATGGATTATCCGATTTGCGGGCTATTTTATCAATCTCATCAATATAGATGATTCCTCGTTCGGCAGACTCAACATCATAGTTGGCCGCCTGGAGAAGTCTGGTGAGAATACTTTCAACATCCTCTCCAACATAACCAGCTTCAGTAAGAACTGTAGCATCAGCTATGCAAAAAGGAACCTGAAGTATTTTGGCCAGCGTTTTAGCAATGTAAGTCTTGCCCGTACCTGTTTCACCAACCATGATGATGTTGGACTTTTCAATCACAACATCATCATCGTTAGATTTTTGAATAAGCCGCTTATAGTGATTATAAACAGCTACAGAGATTACCTTCTTGGCTTCATCCTGACCTACCACATACTGGTCAAGATACTTCTTCATTTCAACCGGTTTAATTAGGTTGAATTTAGGAGAGTCTTCAGAAGACTTCGTTTTAAGTTCTTCCGAAAGAATCTGGTTGGCTTGAGTAATACAGTGATTACATATATGGGCATGAATACCCGATATCATCAAGTCAACATCTTTTTTGTTGCGTCCGCAAAACGAACAAGTAACCTCTGCCATAATCTTTTATTTTCTTGAGAGTACCTCGTCAATAAGACCATACTCTTTAGCTTCAGCCGCACGCATCCAATAATCTCTATCAGAGTCTTGCTCAATTTTCTCGTAAGGCTGGCCAGTGTGTTTTGATAAAATGTCGTACAAGTCCTTTCGTAGTTCCTGCATCTGCTTTAGGGTAATTTCCATGTCTCTGGACTGCCCCTGCATACCGCCACTTGGCTGGTGAATCATTATTCTTGAGTGAGGTAAAGCGGCTCTTTTGCCTTCCGCTCCGGCACTCATTAGCACTGCAGCCATAGAAGCAGCCATACCGGTACAAATGGTAGCCACATCGGGCTTAACAAACTGCATGGTGTCATACATGCCCAAGCCGGCATATACAGACCCACCAGGGCTGTTGATATACATGGTGATGTCTCTTTGAGGATCTACCGACTCCAAAAAGAGCAACTGTGCTGTAATAATGTTCGCAATATTATCGTCTACCCCCATGCCTAAAAAGATGATTCTGTCCATAATAAGTCTGGAGAAAACATCAATTTCTGCAAATCGGGTCGGTCTTTCTTCAATAACCGAACG
This sequence comes from Roseivirga sp. UBA838, assembly GCF_002296035.1. Lineage (NCBI taxonomy): Bacteria > Pseudomonadati > Bacteroidota > Cytophagia > Cytophagales > Roseivirgaceae > Roseivirga > Roseivirga sp. UBA838. Next base: position 6,247 of record NZ_DBHC01000008.1, on the reverse strand, counting down.
AGTCATGTTCTCTACCCAATTCGTATAAGCATCGAATGTAGAACCCTGAACTCCCTGATTATGAATAGCGTATTTTCTGAATTCGTCTTTGTTGATCATTAGTTTAATTCACCTTAACTGAACAAAATTAAAAAAAAAGCCCTTCCGAGAAAGGACTTTCATTTAACATCTTGCAAGTACCAAAGGTTCGCTTACTTATTAACGATTTCCTTGAACTCGTCCAGACTAACTTTTTTCGACTTAATTTCGATCTTCTCTTTGATGAATTCGAGCACCTTTTCTTCCTGCACCTGCTCAGCCATTTTCATATAATTTTGACCGTTTTCGCCTTGTAGGTAGTGCTCAACAAACGAATCCATCTGATCGGCCAGCTGTCCTAATCCTGATCCTCTAAATTGAGCCTCAATCATTTTTTGCGTGGCTGCTTTAATGTCCTCATGCTCAGGCTTAATCTCGTTCTCCTTTGCTACCTGACCTGAAATGAGGTTCCATCTTAGCTGATCGGCATAAATGTCATATTCTTTCTCCAGGTCAGCATCGGTCACTTTGCCTTCACTAGAAAGCTTCAACCAATCTTTAAGGAACCCATCGGGAAGGGCAATCTTGGTATTCTTAATTAGCTCGTCCTGAATGGTTTTATTTAACCAAGCCGTGGTTTCTCTTGAGTAATTTTCAGATATAGTATCGGCTACTTTAGCTCTGAATTCTTCCTCGTTCGAAACAGTATCCGGGCCGAAGGTTTTGTCGAATAACTCCTGATTCACCTCAGCCAATTCTCTTCGGTTTACATTCTTAACTTCAAAACTGAAGTTTAGGTCCATGCCTTCGATTTCATCAGGTGTTTTTCCTAAATGAGCGGCTTGCTGACTTTTCTCTTTGAAAAGTTTGCCCAAATCGAGAGCAATCACATCGCCCTTCTTTTTGCCTACAAACTTCTTAGCATTGGTTTTGGTAAGTACAGAAGGATCGAAAGTAGTGTCATGGCTAAAGTCCGTGCCTTCTTGAGTTAGGGTGCCATAAAGCAAATCTCCTTCTTCGCTCACTTCCGGGTTAGTCATTTTTCCAAACTGACTTCTGACATCGTCAATGGTTTGGTCAATAACCTTGTCGTTTACGTCAATCTCGTACTCGGTTACTTTTACCTTTTTTGTTAGGTCTACTTTAAAGTCGTCAACAAGACCAATGTTGTACTCGAACTCAAAGTCCACCTGATTGTCCCAGTCTACCGATTCAATTTGCTGCTGGTTGGGAATTGGCTCTCCCAAAATTTTAAGCTCATTATCTCTAATGTAGTCTTGGATAGCATGACCTACCATATGGTTGATTTCATCAACCAAAATAGACTTGCCGTACATTTTCTTGATAAGACCCTGTGGAACCTTGCCCTGTCTGAAACCTTTGATCTGGGCTTTTTTGCTATAGTCCTTGATCTTTTCGTTTACTTTCGATTGATAATCAGCTTCGTTTAATTTAACTTTAATAGAAGCGACATTCGAATCTTTTTTGTCTAAAGTAATGTCCAATGCTTTACTGTTTTTGTCAATAAATAAAAACCCTCAAATCTTTCGACCGAGGGTTCAATTTGTGCGGATGGAGGGACTCGAACCCCCATGCCCGGAGGCGCTAGATCCTAAGTCTAGTGCGTCTACCAATTTCGCCACATCCGCTGGCTGTTTCGAAATGGATTGCAAAGGTATAGGAATTCCTTTTGAAGTCAATAAATTGTTTGCATATTTTTTTAACACTTATAACCTTACTTCTAGCTAACTTTACTTTATGATTGCAGTTGATGTTGAAGCGGAACGAAAAGAGATTCTTAGAAGGTATAGAAGACTGCTTAGAAAGGCCAAGCCCTTTCTGAAAGATAATGATGCCAAACTCATTAAGAAGGCTTTCAATTTGTCGCTGGATGCGCACAAAGAGATGCGCAGAAAATCAGGAGAGCCATATATCTTTCATCCACTGGCAGTAGCCGAAATCTGCGTTGAAGAGATTGGTCTAGGTACTACATCCATTATAGCGGCACTTCTTCACGATGTGGTAGAAGATACCGAGATTGAGCTCGATGAAATAAAGAACTCCTTCGGTCCAAAAGTGGCCAAAATTATCGATGGTCTCACCAAGATATCTGGAGTGTTCGATCATGGTAGCTCTCAACAGGCCGAAAACTTTAGAAAAATGCTGCTTACCCTTTCAGAAGATGTTAGGGTTATTTTGGTGAAGTTGGCCGATAGGCTACACAATATGCGCACATTGGGTAGCATGCCTCGTCATAAGCAGCTCAAGATAATTTCTGAAACTATTTATCTATACGCCCCCTTAGCCCACAGATTGGGTCTATATGCCATTAAGTCGGAGCTCGAAGATCTTTGGCTCAAATACACCGAACCGGAGATATATCAGGACATTGTAGAAAAGATTGCCGAGAGCAAATCGTCCAGAGCTCGTTTTATTAAAGGCTTCATTGCCCCAATATTGGACGAACTCAACAAGACAGGTCTAAAGTACGAGGTGAAAGGCAGGCCAAAGTCAATCTACTCCATTTGGAATAAGATGAAAAAACAGAGCATACCTTTTGAAGAAGTGTACGATCTGTTTGCAGTCCGCATAATTCTCGATACGCCATACGATCAGGAGAAGTCGGCCTGTTGGCAAGTATATTCCATAGTAACAGATTTTTATACACCCAACCCCGACAGGCTACGAGATTGGGTAAGCACCCCCAAGGCCAATGGGTATGAATCGCTCCATACTACCGTAATGAGCCGCACCGGTAAGTGGGTTGAAGTACAGATTAGAACTCAACGTATGGACGATATCGCAGAAAAGGGGTATGCCGCTCACTGGAAGTACAAAGACGGAATGAGTCCATCTCATGAGTCTGGTCTGGAAATGTGGATTCAGAAGGTCAGAGATATGTTGGAGCAAAACGATACCAATGCCATTGAATTTGTGGACGACTTCCGCTCCAACCTCTTCAACGAAGAAGTTTTCATATTTACTCCTAAAGGAGACCTCAAGATACTGCCTAGTGGCGCAACCGCACTGGACTTTGCTTTTGATATACACACCGAAATTGGGGCCAAATGCCTCGGAGCAAAAGTTAACAACAAGCTGGTACCACTCAATTACCAGTTAAAAAATGGAGATCAGATTGAAATACTTACCTCAAACAAGCAAAAGCCCAATGAAGATTGGTTGAGGTTTGTTGTTACCTCCAAGGCTAAATCCAAGATTAAAGACACCCTTAAAGAAGCAAAAAAACAAGCAGCCATAGACGGAAAGGAAATTGTGCAGCGCAAGCTCAAGCAAATGAAGATACCCTTCGATGGCGATGTGGTTAACCAATTGAGGGCATACTTCGATGAAAAAACAATTATTGATTTTTATTATAAAGTAGGCCGCGGAATAATTGACCCCTCTCAAATAAAAAACTTCAGAGACTTTAAAAAAGAACGTACAAAGTCCCTTAAGGTCAAGGCCGAAGAGTTTGAGTTTACAGACGACATTAAAAAGGCCGAGCATGGCGGTAAAGACATACTCCTTATAGGAGAAGATATGGATGTGCTGGATTATCGCTTTGCCAAATGCTGTAACCCCATTCCGGGAGACGATGTCTTTGGGTTTATCACCGTCAATGAAGGGATAAAAATCCATCGTACCACTTGCCCCAATGCTCCCGAACTACTTTCACGCCATGGCAACCGCATTGTAAAGGCCAAGTGGATGTCTCAACAACAAAATGCCTTCTTGGCAGTGCTCCGCATCATAGGTACCGATAGGGTAGGATTGATGAGAGACGTAACCGATATTATCTCAGGCGAACTTAAAGTAAATATGCAGTCCATCAGCATTGACACCGAGACAGGAATTTTCGATGGGCAAATTCGGTTATACGTAAACAGCACCAAGCACCTCGATGAACTCATAAGAAAACTAGAAAAGGTTACTGGTGTGATGAGAGTTACGCGCTACGATTCCACTCATGAAATCTAGCTGCGGCTATTCCATAAACTATTTTATATTTGCACCCTAACCCGGAGTAATGGCGCTTAATCCAAAAGTATTCGATCAGGTAAAACAGATATTTACAGCCTACCTGGAAAATAAGACGTTGCGTAAAACGCCCGAACGATTCGCCATACTCGAAGAAATTTATACAAGAGACGGTCATTTCGATGTTGAATCTCTGTACATCAGTATGAAAAACAAGAACTACAGAGTTTCCCGGGCCACTGTATATAATACACTCGATCTGCTCGTTGAATGCGATCTGGTTACCAAACACCAGTTCGGTAAAAACATGGCCCAATACGAAAAGTCATACGGTTTTAAACAGCACGACCACATTCTCATGATGAACTCTTCTGAAGTTATTGAGTTTTGCGACCCAAGAATCCAAAACATCAAAAACACCCTGGAAGAAATGTTCGATATAGACATCATGCATCATACCCTGTACTTTTTCGCTAAACCAAGGGCCAAAAAAGCCAAAATCGACTAATCATGACATTTAAGAGCTACGAAAACCAGGGAGTCATTGTACTCCAAATAGAAGGTAATTTAATTGGCGAAGAAGTAGGGTCAGGTCTGCTCGATGCTGCCAACGATGCCATTAACAATGGGCTCGTACAGTGTGCAATAGATATAGAAAAGGTGAAATACATTAACAGTAGTGGTATCGGTGTACTCATTACGTTGCTCACTAAGTTTAGAAATCAAGAAGGAGAAGTCATTATTGTAAACCCTTCAGAACACGTAAAAAAGCTGTTAATAATTACCAAGCTCACAGCAATCTTTAAAATAGCCGACTCAGTAGAGCAGGCCGTTAACGAATTAATTTCCTGATAGAATAAATAAATAATGAAAGTAGACGTCTTATTAGGCTTACAATGGGGAGACGAGGGAAAAGGTAAGGTTGTAGATTACCTTGCTCCAAAGTACAATGTAGTGGCAAGATTTCAGGGAGGGCCCAATGCAGGCCACACGCTAGAGTTCGATGGCCACAAACACGTCTTGCATCAAATTCCATCAGGTATATTCAGAGAGCAGATCCTCAACATTATTGGTAATGGAGTCGTGCTAGACCCGGTGATCTTTAAGAAAGAGATAGAAGGTTTGGCCAAGTTCAATATAGACTTTACCAAAAACCTCTTTATCTCAAAGAAAACTCAACTCATTTTGCCCTCACATAAATTGCTGGATGCTGCCTATGAGCATTCTAAAGGAAAAGATAAAATAGGTTCAACCTTAAAAGGTATAGGGCCTTCATATCAGGACAAAATTGCCCGAAACGGACTGAGAGTTGGAGATATACTGGCTCCTGGCTTCGAAGATCGCTACAGAAACCTCGTCAATAAACACGAGAGAATACTTCAGCATTATGACTTTGAGTATGACCTCAACCAGGTAGAAAAACCATTCTTTGAGGCAGTAGAGTTTCTGAAGAACTTCACTCTGGTTAATTCAGAATATAAGATTAACGAATGCATACGCTCCAATCAGACAGTGCTGGCGGAAGGAGCGCAAGGATCGTTGCTAGACATCGACTTTGGGAGCTACCCCTATGTAACCAGTTCCAATACAATGACAGCCGGAGCCTGTACGGGTTTGGGAGTAGCTCCCAAAAACATTGGAGAGGTGTTCGGTATCTTCAAAGCCTATTGTACGAGAGTAGGAGGAGGGCCATTCCCTACCGAGTTGTTCGATAGTACTGGTGCTGCCATACAAAAAGAAGGCAATGAGTTCGGAGCCACCACCGGTCGGCCACGTAGGTGCGGCTGGTTAGATATTCCGGCACTCAACTATGCCATCATGATTAACGGAGTGACCCAACTTTTTATGATGAAGGCAGACGTTCTTTCCTTTTTAGACGAGATCAAAGTGTGTACGGCATACAAGCTCAAAGACGGAACCCTTACTCAGGAAATGCCATTTCAGTTGCTCGATGAAGAAGTAGAGCCGGTCTATGAAACGTTACCTGGTTGGAGAAAAGATCTTACCAAAGTAAAATCTTATGGCGATATGCCAGACCAACTCAAGCAATACATAGAGTTTATTGAGTCTAAAACTAATACTCCAATAAAGATAGTTTCGGTAGGGCCTGACAGAACTCAAACCGTAATCCGTTGATAACTAGAGTTATCTAAAAATGGCTCAAAAACTTTTTAAAATATTTTCGAAAAGGACTTTATAGATCAAAAATAATCTCCTACTTTTGTCCTCCCGTTTGCAAGGAACGGGGGGA
>NZ_DBHC01000004.1:0-34052 GCF_002296035.1 Roseivirga sp. UBA838 | reverse complement strand
CGTGAAGCACTTGCTATTGAGCCTGGGCTTGGTTTTCCGTCAGAGCGAGTAATCCGTGTACTAAACCATTTGGGTGAAGAGATTGGGTTACCAAAGGCCATTAGAGTAGATAATGGACCTGAGTTTACATCAATTAACTTCCAGAATTGGTGTAAGGAAAACAAGGTTGAAATCAAGTATATCCAACCAGGAAGTCCTGTGCAAAATGCATTTATCGAAAGGTTCAACAGATACTTCAGAGAAGATGTGCTTGATGCTTACTGGTTCGAAAATCTCGAACAGCTGAGGGTTATAATCGAGAAGTGGAGAACTGATTATAATGAGAATCACCCACATAAATCATTAGGTAGACTATCACCAAACCAGTTCAAAGCCTTGAGCAAAAGCAAGGATATTAAAGATAAAAAGTTGAATTTAGTCCTGTCCTAAAAAAGGGAAGGCTACATTTTCGGGGAAGGCTACAATAATGGGGAACTTACAACTCAAATGGAAAAATCTATTAGGAATATAGATTTAAACACTAAAGACTCATCAATTCAAGAGAGGCATTTAGATCAAGAGACAGGAAGTTATTGGAGTAAACTCAATCGTTTAAGTCGTAATAAATTGACTTTTCAAAATACCTTTTAAAGAGTTCTTCTTCGTTGGGGTTGAATTCCAAGGCGAAATCTGGTTTGTTTTTATCTAGCCTTAGCAGTAGGATTTCATTGAGATCATTAAATCGACTAATGGTATCAATTATAAAATTTAGTTTTTGGTCAAATGAGTCATTGTAATTTTTAATGTTGTTGATTTTCAAACTATCATCTGCAACTATCTGAATCTCATCTACAATATTGTATTCCTTTCTTAGAATAATTAGTAGCCTTTCAAAGCAGACATAACAAGAACTTCCTGAGTAATACACCAAGTACTTGTTGCCTTTTGACTCATTATAAATATCTCTGTCTAATTTAACGTTATGATGAAAATTTCTTTCAAGATAGGCTTTTTCGATTTGCTCTGAACGTAATTCATCTCTTACATTTTTAACCTTTTGACTATATTTTTTTGTAAGGAAAAAATTAGATAGGGTGAATGTAAGCATTGTCCCAACTAAAAAGAATATAACATTTTTCTTCATTTTGTGATTTCAGGGAATTCGTAATAAGATAGGCTATTGGTGTTTTCCGAAATCGAAAATGTGTAAATTCTGTTCTTCTTAAAATCCATTGCAAAAGACACGATGGACCTATCGCCAAGTAAGTATTCGTTTTTTAGATTTCCGGTCCAATCAAATACTTGAACTTTTCCTGAAATGGTTCCGTCAGTATATTCTTTAGAAGGCGAATTCAAGTTGAAAGCAAATATTAAATCATCCTTTGCTTCCATAGATGTTATTTGGTATTTAGTTTCTCTAAACTTGTCAGATCCGGCCTCTAATTCACTTCTGTATTTGTCATTATCATCAAAAATGGTAGACCTCAGATAATTGCCATTGAAGTCGAAAAAGTCTAATTGGCCTAAGAACAAAGGTGCAGATGCGATGAGTTTTTCTTTTTTGTTGACTAAAGTAGAATTAGATGTATAAATAATATCTATTTCGTTAGGAGGAATTGCGTAACCCAGATCCGGTACATATGGTACAAAAATTTCCCTGTCCTCATCAAGGTGGTGTATTACAAGTCTTCCATTACCTTCAGCGGCTCCAACAAGTAGCTGGCTGTCTAGGTAATAAAGATAGGGGAGTTGATAGTCGCCAGGCACAGTTGTTTGCTCTTGTACTTTTCCTTCTTTTATAGCATCTAAAACATTTATGGAGCTAATCTTCTTTCTTTTGAAATCATAACAGTATACAACTGGGGAGCTATTATTATTATCGAAACCTGTTTGTTTCATCAAGTTAGGTCCACGGAACTCTCCGAAACCTCTTCCATCAAGGCCAAATTCAGTTAACATCTTATGGCTATTGGTGCTATATATTTGAAAGAATTTTTCTTCCATTTTTTGTACAACTAAGAAGGTGTCTACTATTAAAAGTCGGGCTCCTCTAGTAACTAAGTCAAAATTTTCTACCTTAGTTTCTTCTAATTTTATAATATTTTCGAATCTTATTGATGCTTTCTTGCATCCACCTAGCAGAGACAAAAATATGATAAGCCCAATTAATATGTGTTTTTTCATTTTGATGAGATTAGAAAGCCCCCCCTAGGTAGAGGAGGGTTGTGTGAACTGTTATTCTGGAATTGTGAATTCGCAATCACCTATTTCCCAAGATGAGGGGCGATGCTCAAACTCGCAAACTACACACCTTCTTTTCCTAACCTGATTTTGATTGCCTGGAGTTTCAAAATCATAACAGGGTGTTTTACTTGTTTGGAACATAATAGGAGTTTCCATTAATGGAGCCTCAAATTCCATGGATTTGGATATGCCAGTATTAACAAATACGAACAATGCCAAAACAAAAGAGATAGTAATACTTAAAAGTAGTTTTTTCATGGTTTATTTTTTTGTGATTTTCTAATATGAACTATTTATTCCAAAATGACAAATTAAATATTCTCGAAAAGATTAAGGTCTGAGTTAATAGACAATAGGGAGAATAAAAGGAGCTATACGATTGAATATTACCCAAGCCAAGTCATTGCCTCTGATAGGTGTTCTGTAAAGGCAAGGATATAGGTCTGTTGAAATTCGAAAGGGAGGTCGCTAATTATGGTTTCTTTCCCCTTTCGGGATGAGCAAACTCCCTCATTTACAGTTGATGTGTCTAAAAATATTTGGAACGACTTTGGTGAGGCAGGTATCGGTAGTAAGGTGTGTGCCGGTGGAGGAGTGATCGACTACATGATGAAGTATCATGGAACGGATGCAAAAGGAGCACTAGAAGAGATCAACAAACCATACAATGGGTCGCCTCAAAAGCCTAGTCCAAAGGCAACCAAAAAGGACGCAATGCCCAAAACAAACATGCTTGAAATCATATCGATGAAGAAGGTGTTATCTATGGCTCTTTTTCATTACTTGGAAGCTAGGAAGATACCACCCGAAATAGGCTTACCCTATCCTAAGCAGGTACAGTTCAGACACATTGAAAAGAAAACTGAAGGCTTTGCTCTTGGACTTGAGAACGCACGGGTGGTTATGAAATCAGAAGCAAGCACTTCAAAGGCCTAGTTGGTCGTAGGGGTATTACAGTCATAAGATGTGCTCAAAGTGGATTGAATGTACAAATAACGGAGGGCCTTTTCGACTTTCCGTCCCTTTTGTGTATTTATGGTAGAAAACGACCCAGTCAGATGTGGTCATCTTAAACGGGGCAAGTATGATTAAGGCCGGGATTAGCTTGCTATTTATTCCCCATAGCATACCTTAATGGGTTTCTGAAGGGGATTTTAATGAATATTGAAGATAAAAAAATCGCACAATAGTAACATTAAAAAAGAAGAATTGTGAACCACCCATTTATTTACTGATCTTTGATCTAACTTCTAGCTTGCTCTTCATAAAAACTTCTGCCTTCCACCTTCCGGCTTTCGTCTTCTCCATTATCTTTGACAATTCCAATAAAGAAAAGACGTTCATTGTCCGATGTCTGTAGAAGTTCAGCAACTCACCAAAACATATGGAGCCCAGAGGGCTGTAGATACCATCTCATTTAGGGCTGTTAAGGGGCAGATTCTTGGCTTCCTTGGCCCCAATGGAGCTGGCAAGTCTACTACCATGAAGATTGCTACCTGTTTCATTCCTCCTACTGAGGGCACCGTAAAGGTTTGTGGGCATGATGTGATGCAACAACCTGTAGAGGTGCGAAAGAAAATTGGCTATCTGGCCGAACACAATCCGCTGTACACGGATATGTATGTGCATGAATACTTGCGATTTATGGCCGCTGTGCATGGACTAAAGGGAAAGCAAGGCAGAGAAAGAGTTATGGAAATGGTGGCTCTTTGCGGACTCTCCAAAGAGCAGAACAAGCGAATAGGAACACTTTCGAAAGGCTATCGGCAGCGGGTGGGGCTGGCCCAGGCATTGCTTCACGACCCCGAAGTGCTTATTCTGGACGAGCCTACTACTGGCTTAGATCCTAATCAATTGGTGGAAATCAGAAAGCTCATCAAAGAGGTGAGCCGGGACAAAACGGTAATTTTCAGTACACATATAATGCAAGAGGTAAAGGCCCTGTGCGACAGGGTGGTGATAATAAACCAGGGCAAAATTGTGGCAGACGATACGCTCCAAAACCTCATGGGCAATAGGGTGGTATTGAAAGTGGAGTTTGAAGCCCCCGTCAACATTGAAAAGCTCGCGGTGTTGGGCCAGGCAGAAAACAGAGGTGGTAATGAATATGTCATTGCTTGTGAGAAAGGTAAGGACCTTCGTTCAGTTCTGTTTAAAATGGCTAAGGACGAAGACTGGGTTATTTTAAGTATGAGTCAGGAAACCCAGGAGTTGGAAGAAATTTTTCATCGTTTAACACAGTCGAATCAATGATGTGGGCTATATACAGCAAGGAACTTCGGCAGTTTTTAAATTCACTTATCGCCTACGTAGTAATTGGTGTTTTTCTTACCGGAATAGGCTTACTCATGTGGGTTTTTCCGGAAACCAGCGTACTTAACTATGGCTTTGCCGATATGGAAAGCCTCTTTTCTTTGGGGCCGTTCGTTTTCATGTTCCTCATTCCGGCCATAACCATGCGCATGTTGGCCGAAGAAAGAAGAACAGGAACCATAGAACTATTACTCACCAAGCCGCTCACAGAGTGGCAAATTGTAATGGGAAAATATCTGGCCGCTTTTACTCTGGTAGTCTTTTCGGTATTGCCCACGCTAGTCTATTTTTATTCCGTTTATCAGCTCGGAAACCCCATAGGTAATCTGGATGTTCCCGGCATTACGGGTTCATACCTTGGATTAATTCTTTTGGGAGGGGTGTTTACCGCCATTGGCCTGGCTGCCTCTTCGTTTACCGAAAACCAGATTGTGTCTTTTATTTTGGCTGTTTTTCTCTGCTTCTTCCTTTATACAGGTGTGAGCTCTCTGGCCGATTTATTAAAGGGAGAATGGGCTATTTATCTGGAGGAAATGAGCCTAAGTTATCATTACGATGCGTTGAGCCGGGGCCTTATAGATACTCGCAACGTGGCGTTTTTTGTGTCTACCGTTGTATTTATACTCATTGTTACCCATTGGCGACTCATTGCCAGAAAATTGAGTTATAAGCCTGTGCGTTCTCGCTTGATGAAGCGGGTGATTTTGGCCTTTGTTCTACTGTTAGTTTTCAATATTCTGGCCGCTAACTTTTTTTACCGGTATGACCTCACCGAAGATAAAAGGTATACTCTGAAACCGGCAACCAAAGAGTTGCTGCGTCAGCTAGAAGCCCCAATGACCATTGAAGTTTTACTGGCCGGAGATTTGCCAAGCGGTTTTGAACGCTTTAGAAGAGCCATTAAGCAAACCATAGAAGAGTTCGATGTGTATAAGCCCGGGGCTATCAACTACTTTTTTGTCGATCCTTCGGCTGCAGAAGACGCTAAAACCAGAAACGAAAACATTGCCTACCTAATGAGTCAGGGTTTTGAGCCAACCCGTGTATTCGATACGCAAGACGGTAAGCAAATCCAGAAGATTATTTTTCCTTATGTAATTGTACGCTATGACGGTCAGGCTGCCGGCATTCTTTTGTTCAAAGGCGCCAAAGGAGGCAATCCAAACGAAACCATCAATATGGCCATAGAAAATATTGAGTTTGAGCTGGCGGTGGGTATTCAGCGACTGGCCAATCTCAACCGAAAAAACATAGGTATGGTGAGGGGTCATAATGAACTGGATTCTGTTCATATTGCCGGATTTATGGGTGAGATGGTGCAGCATTTCAATATAAAAGACGTGAGTCTGAACAAGCCCCTTTCACCCGATTCGATTGACGCACTAATTATTGCCCGACCTAAAACCAGCTTTAGCAAGGCCGAAAAATATGTGCTCGATCAATACGTAATGCATGGAGGTGATGTGGTGTTTCTTATGGAATCGCTGGAGGTAAATATGTCTAATGCTGCCGGTATGGGTACTTTGGCCACACCAGTCAATCATGGGTTGGAAGACCTTCTGTTTCGCTATGGCGTACGTTTGAACCAAAACTATGTGCAAGACATTCAAAACTTTGGGCGCTATCCGGTAGTGATAGACGATAATAGTAATATCATTAACCTGCCATGGCCTTTTTATGCCTCGGTTACCGATTTTGCCGATCATCCCGCCAGCAAAAACCTCGATGCTGTATACCTGCGGTTTTTTAGTACCATGGATACGGTAAAAGCAGAGGGAGTGAGTAAAACACCCCTTATGTATACTTCTGAATATACCCGAATCTTGCCCGCTCCGGCTCCGGTGGCTTTTGAAGATTATGCTAATCAGCCCGATGTGCAACTCTTTAATGGAGGGCGAAAGGTAGCAGCATATTTATTGGAAGGACAGTTTACCTCACTGTTTAAAAACAGGGTGTTGCCCGATTCTATCGATCAGGCGCTCTTCAAAGACCGTAGCACAGGAGCTAAAATTGTGGTGGTATCTGATGGCGACTTTATAAGAAATGAGCTGAACCTTAGAACAAGACAGCCCTACCCATTGGGCTTTAATCCTTTTGTGGAAGATGGCGAAAAACTTAAGTATGCCAACCGAGACTTCCTATTCAATGTATTGGCCTATATGACCGATGAAGAAGGGCTGATTACTTCGAGAAATAAAGAAATAACTCTGAGGCCATTGAATAGAATTAAAGTTCAGGAAGAAAGAACCTATTGGCAAAGTCTAAACCTGGCAGGACCCTTGGTTATTTTGGTGCTTTTTGGTCTGGCAAGAGGGGTGTTTCGAAAAAGGAAGTATTCCGGATTTTGATACCCTGAGCCGGGCAATAGCCCAATAGATAGAAGTCTATTCGACTATTGCTCCTCAATCAGGCAACCTGTTGTTAAAATCAGCGTCAATACTTCTGCACGCGCTGATCGATTTCATCGGCCCAGGCCAGAATACCACCTTTTAGATTATATAGATTGGTAAAACCGTGGTTAGCCTCCAGCCAGGCAATGGCATCTCCGCTTCTTTTGCCGCTTCTGCAATGCACCACAACCTGCTTATCTTTAGCAAATTTATCAACGTTTTGAGGCACTGTGCCCAAGGGAATAAGCTCGCCTCCAATTGCTGCAATATCGGCTTCGTGTGGCTCCCGAACATCAATGAGTTGAAAATCCGTTCCATTGTCTATCAGCGACTTTAACTCCTTAACTGTTATCTCTTTCATTCTCGTTTTCTTTATGCTTAGTACCATAAACCAGGCTCGAAGTTAGCCGGTTCAACTCTTTTACTTTGTAACCGAAGTTACCCTTTAACTGATTGCGAATTTGCTTCATTCGTAACAAAAGTTCATCAATTTCCTCAGGCAATGCATCGTCAAGCACTTCTCTTAAGCGTTTGGCTATGGTGGGCGACTGGCCGTTGGTTGAGATGGCAACCTTTAGATGGCCTTTGGTAACGATGCTGCCCAGGTAAAAATCGCACAGTTCGGGGGTGTCGGCCACATTCACCAATATACCCCTGTCTTTGGCTTCCTGCTGAATCTTACGGTTTGTCTCCGGATTTTCAGTAGCTACCAACACCAGATGCATACCGGTTAGATCTTCGGTAAAATATTCCCGCTCCAAAAGAGTAATCTGAGGGTGCCGGGTTGCCAACTGCCGGATTTCGGACCGAATGGTTTTACCAACCAAAGTTACCCGGGCATAAGGGCTGCTTTTGAGCATAAATGAGAGCTTTTCCAGCCCAACCGAACCTCCCCCAATAATGAGAATGTCTAGCTGATGGGCTTTTAGAAATATGGGGTAGAGGTTGTTAGACATATTAAAGGGTAGTAGCGTATTCAATTTGCCGTAGGTATGATTTCCCTAGTTTTACTACCTCGCCCACAATAATTATGGCAGGAGAGGAAATGCCATGGGCAAAAGCTTCATCTTCAATAGAATTAATGGTGGCCGTTACTATCTTTTCGCTCGGCAGCGATCCGTTCTGAATAATGGCCACCGGGGCATTGTGGCGGCCATGCTCACGAAAGGCATCGCAGATGGCGGCCAGTTTTTTGGTACCCATTAGTATGACCACCGTAGCAGTAGACTGAGCCGCCAAATGAATGTCGGGAGTAAGAAAGCCTTCTTTGGTGGTGGCCGTTACCACCCAATAGCTTTGGCTATATCCGCGCGATGTCATGGGTATTTCCTGCAAGGCCGGTACCGCGTGAGCGCTGCTAATACCCGGGATTATTTGGCAGGGTATACCAAATTGTCGGGCAAAATCCAGCTCTTCGTATCCCCGGCCAAAAATAAAAGGATCTCCACCTTTGAGTCTGACCACGTGCCCTTTGGTTTGCGCAAAGTGAACGATCAGTTCATTGATGGCCTGCTGGGTATGACTATGTTTGCCCACCCTTTTGCCTACATATATTTTTTCGCCTCCCTTTTTAACATAGCAAAGCAATGCCTTGCTGGCCAAATCGTCATACAACACCACATCGGCTTCGGCCAGAGTTTTAATGGCTTTAACGGTAATAAGCTCGGGGTCTCCCGGGCCGGCACCTACTAGCGAAAGTTTAGGAGTAATGGTCATTCTATGCTTTATAAAAATCGCTGATAACTAGTTTTTCTTTCCCTTCGCTTTGCAGTTGTCTCTGTCTGAAGGTTTTTACTTGCCGGAGAAATGAGTTTGCGGATTGGAAGTATTCATGGGCAAAGTCCTTTTCAGGTTCCTGTGATTTCATTTGCAAAACCAGAGTTTTGAAACTCTTGGCCTGGCCGAAGTCTTCCGTTTGTCCGAAGTGCTCTTCGAAACTTTCCAGTATTCCTATTTGGGTGTTGCACTTAATGTCTACACTAAGAAGTAGAGCTTTAGCACCGATTACAAAGGCTGAATAGGCATTATAAATTGCATCTGCATAGGCTTCTTCTCTAAGCCCATCGCTGGCCCAGTCCAGTCGTTCCTGCGCTTCTTCTATGATAGTTCCAATCACATCGAGCATTACACTGGCACACTCGCCAACACCAATTTCCGGAACAAACTGCTCTTGTTTTCCCCAGTCCATAAACTCGGCACTGGTTAGGTTATCAGTTTCCGCCAATGGTTTTAGCAGATGGTAGAAGTGCATTTTACCAACTCGTTGAAAGTAATCATTGAAGTATTCGCCCTCTTCAGCTTCCTTTTCATAGGCTGTGAGCAGCAAGGCCAGGGCGTTGGGGATGCGCTTGGTGGGCAGCTTTATTACTTTTTCGGCAATAAAGCCCTCTCCGGAAGGAGAAAGTCCTCCGCCTATTACCACCTGCATGGCCGGAACTACCAGCCCTTTATGTTTTATAGAGCTGCCATGGAAGCCAATGTTGGCGGCCATATGTTGCCCACAGGCGTTCATACACCCACTAATTTTAATTTTAATGTTGCGTTCATTAATGAGGTGTTCGAAGTCATTTTCCAGCATCTGTTCCAGGGTAGTGGAAAGGGCTGTGCTGTTGGTTACGGCCAAGTTGCAGGTATCGCTGCCGGGGCATGAAGTAATGTCGTGCGTACTATCAAAGCCGGCTTTGGCAAGCCCAAGAGCGGTAAGTTCCTGGAAGAAAAGGGGGAGCAGGCCGGGCTTGACATACTTAATGAGTAAACCCTGATTGGCAGTAACCCGAATGTCGTGTGCAGCATATTGTTCTACCATGCCAGCGAGCTTGCGAGCGGTTTCGGCATTCATGTCGCCCAAAGGTACACGTACCCAAATACCTCTAAATTCGGTCTGTTTTTGCACAAAAGTGTTGGTGCGCTTCCAGTTTTCAAAGGCCGTAGGATTACTCACTTCCACCTCGCGCTGTGGAGGGTTGGGCTGTTCTACTCTACCTATAGTTTCGTCTATGGGCCAGTGGTAGCCTTTTAGGGCTTTGCGTTCTTCATTAACCAGTTTCATGAGTTGTTCCAGCCCCATTTTTTTGAGCAGGAATTTCATGCGCGCCTTATTGCGATTAGCTCGCTCTCCATAGCGATCGAATACGCGAATAACTGCTTCAGAGAAGGGAATAATCTCAGTGGCCGGTAAAAAGCTGTGGGCCGTTTGGGCAAACATGGCTTGTGCCCCGAGGCCACCTCCCAGTACTACTTTGAATCCTTTAATTCCATCTTTAACAAGGGGTATAAAACCAATGTCGTGAAAGTAGGTCATGGCCGAGTCGGTGCTGTCTGATGCAAAAGCAATTTTCACCTTGCGACCCATGTCCTGACAAATGGGGTTTCTTAAAAAGAAATGGGTGAGGGCATGCGCATAGGGAGTTACATCAAAAGGCTCATTGGGGTTGATGCCGGCATCGGGCGAAGCGGTAACATTGCGAACGGTGTTTCCGCAGGCTTCTCGTAGAGTCACATCACTGGCCTCCAGGTTGGCCCAGAGAGCAGGGGAGTCCTTTAGCTTTACAAAATGCAGTTGAATGTCTTGTCGGGTGGTTAAGTGCAGGTTGCCGGTGGCGTACTTATCAGATACATTGGCAATGGTAATGAGCTGCCTTGGCGTAACTTTACCATAGGGTAGTTTAATACGAATCATCTGGACACCCGTTTGCCGTTGGCCATAAACTCCGCGGGTAAGTCTGTATAACTTAAACTTGTCTTCGGCAATCTCTCCTTGCTCAAACTTCTCAATTCGCTTTTGAAGCTCAATAATATCTTTTTGGGCTGCGGGGCTTATGCTTTGGTTTACGGACAGGCTCATAACTTATTAGTCTATAAAAACGATAGGAAATATTCTGCAAGTTTAAATAAAAGAATATAAAGTCTACCAAAATAATAGGGTAATATTTTTGACTATGTGATAAGTGGTTGGGTGAATGGTGGAAGGTGGTCTTTTAAACGACTAGTGCGAGAGATGAGGAGCTTGTTAGTCAATCGGGTTCAAAATGCTTACATTTAATGGGCGATATAGATTTTATTTTTAATTTTATCCGCTTATTAAAACCACTCAAAAAATCGATCTTCTATGAAGTTTATTGTTTCTTCAGCTGAACTTTTAAAGCGCCTGTCTAATATCAATGGCGTTATCACAACCAATCCGGTTGTTCCTATTCTAGAGAATTTCCTTTTTGAAATAAAAGATGGACTTCTGACCATCACTGCGTCAGACTTACAAACCTCTATGATCACCGAGATTGATGTAGAGGCCAAAGAAGATGGAAGCATAGCGGTGCCTGCCAGAATACTGATGGACACCCTGAAGAACCTTCCCGAACAACCGGTTACCTTCAGCATTGACCAGGAAACATACAGTGTAGAGATCAACTCAGACAATGGACGTTACAAACTGGCCGGAGAAAATGCCACAGATTTCCCTAAGGTACCGGAAGTAACCGATGCCTATTCCGTAGATATGTCGACCGATGTTTTGAGCAGTGCGATTAATAACACCATTTTTGCTACTTCCAACGATGAGTTGAGACCAGCCATGACGGGAGTATTTGTGAAGCTGGGCGATACCAACACTACTTTTGTAGCTACTGACGGCCATCGTTTGGTGCGCTATAGAAGAGTGGATGTGGCTACCGACTCTGGAATGTCTATAATTATACCCAGAAAGGCCCTTAACCTTTTGAAGTCTACATTGCCTTCAGAAAATGTGAATGTTGTATTGGAGTACAATGCGTCTAACGCCTACTTCCACTTCAACAATATTCGCATGATCTGCCGCTTGATCGATGAGCGTTTCCCGGATTATGAGAATGTGATTCCTACCGAGAATCCGATTGAAATGACCATTGAGCGCAGCGAGCTGCTAGGCTCTCTAAAGCGTATCAGCATTTACGCCAATAAAACCACCCACCAAATCAGGCTTAAGATTACCGGCAGCGAGCTTACAATTTCTGCCGAAGATTTAGACTTCTCTAATGAGGCTAAAGAAACTTTGGCCTGCGAGCATGAGGGAGAAGATATCGAAATTGGGTTCAATGCTAAGTTTTTGGTTGAAATGCTTGGCAATCTGCACTCGAAATCTATTACACTGCAAATGTCGGCCCCTAACCGTGCCGGCCTCATTATACCTACTGAAAAGGATGACAGTGAGGATATACTCATGCTGGTAATGCCTGTTATGTTGAACAACTATTAATGTTTTATATAATTATCTGAAAAGGGGAGCACAGCTCCCTTTTTTGTTTCACTCTAAAATTTTGCCGATTATTACGCATGCTCTCTAAGAAGACTCAATACGCCTTTCATGCCCTCACTTATTTGGCCGAGAATGTGGAGAAGGGCCCTGTTCTCATTTCTGAGATTTCGCAAGAGCGCAAAATATCTCTCAAGTTTCTGGAAAATATACTTCTTGAGCTGAAAAAGGCCGGAGTGCTGGGAAGTAAAAAAGGGAAAGGTGGTGGCTATTACCTCATAAAGCCCCCCGAAGAAGTAAAACTGGCTAAGGTTATTCGTATGCTCGATGGCCCCATTGCTCTATTGCCCTGCGTGAGCCTTAATTACTATGAGCGTTGCGAAAATTGCGATGAAGCCGTATGCGGGTTGAACCGCGTAATGGCCGAGGTTAGGGATAATACACTTAAGGTGTTGGAGAATAAGACCCTGGCCGATGTATTGCGCAATAAGGAATAGCAGCTCACAGAACTGTATTTTTTTCTGAAAAGCTTACCGTGCTTATGAAGAATCCCCTCTTTTGACCTTCTGTTTTTACAGGAGAACGAGAGAGGTGTAAAAAAAAATCGAAACAAAAGTCTACTAAAATGGTAGGGAATATATAGATTTGTCCCGTTGATAAGTTTAATGCCCGAAAGATGTTAGTAGATTCACTTGTAAAAGATAAGATTGAAGATGCCAGAAAGGTGGATAGCAATCTTAAAAGCTTACTAAAAACCATTAGCTGGAGAATAGTTGGCACTCTGGACACCATGGTGATTTCGTACATCATTACAGGTAATTTTGCAACGGCATTTTCCATTGGTTCAGTTGAAGTAGTCACCAAAATGATTCTTTATTACCTGCATGAAAGAGTTTGGGCTTCGGTAAAAGTAAGACGATGAAAGAGAGAGTAGAGGAGCTAAGTAACTTAATTGAAGGAAAAACTTTAGAAGAGTCGTTGGCTCTGGTAGCCAATGCTTTTCCCGGAAAGGTTCGCTTTTCTTCGGCTTTTGGCCAGGAAGACCAGGTTATTACGCATGCTATTTTTAAGCATTCGATTGATATTGAGGTGTTTACTCTCGATACCGGTCGGTTATTTCCTGAAACCTATGAGTTAATCGATCGCACCAGGGCCAGGTATAAGCAGCCTATTAGGGTCTACTATCCCAAGGCCGAGCAAGTGGAGGAGCTGGTAACGAAGAAAGGCATGCACAGCTTTTATGAGTCGGTAGAAAACCGTAAAGAGTGCTGCTACATTCGCAAGGTAGAGCCTCTCAAAAGAGCTCTCAGAGACACGGCCGTTTGGGTAACGGGGCTAAGGGCAGACCAATCGGACAATCGTCAGAATTTCAGCCTCATTGAGTGGGATGAGCCTAATCAGGTAATCAAATTCAACCCCCTACTGCGATGGTCTTATGATGAAATGCTCGAATACCTGAAGAAACATCAGGTGCCATATAATCCTCTGCACGACAAGGGCTACATAAGTATTGGTTGTGCGCCATGTACCCGGGCCATTGAGCCGGGAGAACACCCCAGGGCGGGCAGGTGGTATTGGGAGGCTTCGCAAAAGGAGTGTGGCCTGCATCAGGTGAAACAATAGGACCGGGAAGGTTATACCGGCCTACCGAAACAAGTACATCCAGATTATTCGAGCTAGCCTAAAGTTTAAAAACATAAGGGCTACCAGGAGGACAATGGCCGCATAGATGAAACCACTAAGCGGAAGGCCGGTCAGCTGCCAAAGTAAAAAGAGCCCCCCGAGTTCGGCCAGTGAAAGACCGTAGCTCATATACATGGCTCCAATAAAATAACCCGGTTCCTTTTCGAACTTATGTCCACACACCGGGCAGTTTTCGTTCATGCCGGGCGATTTCATTCGGAGTATATTTCCGTTGGAGTGGAATACAGATCCTTCTTCACAATTAGGACATTTTTGACGAAAAATACTTTTAACCGTTTTAAGCATCTGGATTTAATTTGAGGCAAAATTAAATGATTCTATAGCTCCTGCGTTCTGGTAAAAGTTTCCTTCTTTTGTATAAAAGGATCATTTTTTGAGTGAAGAATTTAAATACTCTTGAGCTTCATAGGTTTGAGCAAGATTCACATCGTTTTTATTGCAACACCTTTTCTGCACATGTGCTTAAGCACCATGGTGAAATATTAGTACCGCATAAGCATGATTTTTATCTGGTGGTACTTTTCGCCCAGGGTAGCGGGGTGCACGAAATCGATTTTGTGAGGTATGAAATACAGCCCGGAGCGCTTTTCGTTTTGAGTCCCGGACAATCTCACTTTTGGCAGCCTTCGGCAGATGCGGAGGGCTTAATCTTGTTTCACTCGCGCGAGTTTTACGATTTGGCCTTTGCCGATCACTCACTGGCCGATTTTTCGTTTTATAGCTCTCTCACTCGCTCTTCTATGGTGCAGTTGGTAGCGCCATTGTTGGAGGAGGTTTACCAGCTTATGAGTTTGGTGCTTCGGGAGTATTCCGGTCAAGGATTGTGGAGGCACCGTAAAATACAGATGCTTCTGGGGATACTTTACACCAATTTAGCCAGGGTGTGCAGTCCATCGGTTGATTCCGGTTGGCGAATAGGCCGTTATACTGCGCACCTCACAGAGCTGGAGCGGTTAATTAATGTTCACTACAAAGCGCATAAATCGGCTGGTGTTTATGCCGAAATGCTAAACCTAACGGTGAGACATCTGAACAGAGTGGTTCGCGAGCAACTTAATAAAAGTACTACTGAGTTGATTATGGAAAGAGTGGTGTTAGAAGCTAAGAGGCTTCTGGTCAATTCATTGGATGTTGGGCTCACTGAAGTGGCCGAACAACTGGGCTTTGATGATTATGCCTATTTTTCAAGGATATTCAAGAAGTACACCGGGGTTAGTCCTTCTACTTTTGCCCAACAATATAAGTCGAGCTATTATCGTTAGGGTTACCTGATTTTTCGATCGATGAGCTCTTCCAGGTCTATGGCCATCTCATAAGATTCTACAAACAACTTGTTGAGCGCCTGCTCATTGGCCAGCAGATTAACAACAAGGTTTTTAAACTCTACACTTTTAATTTTCTGGTAAGAAAGTATTTTTTCTTCACCAAAATCTACTTCAGAAACCAGAAAGTCTGAGTAGTACTTTTCTTTCATGCGCACATAGTAGTCTACAATGTCTCTTAACTCCAGGTATTTGCTTTTGAGTGTAATGAGTTCACTTTTTATATCGGCATTGCGGTTGGTGTAATTGGTGTTCAGGTAAAAGTTGATGGCCTCTAGCTGCACAATGGGTTTTATGGTTTTGTTAATGTTAAAGAGATACGTACCAATATGGTCGTCTTCTAAAAGGCCTCCCGAAAAGAGAATACGTGCTAGTTCACGGGTGTCTTCCTCCAACTGCATTCTATCGGCAATGGTGCCGGCAAAGTAGTTCATGTTGGTTTCGTTTTCCCTATATACCTTTAGAATAGCAGCGGTTTCCAGTTGCAATTCTTTTTTGTCTTCATACAAAATATTGAGTTGGTAGGCTACAGTTATTCCAAAGATGATGAGCACCACCTCCATTAGGTAGGTGTAAATGTCTCTTTTCCTTAGGCGTTTGGCCGATGGTGATTTATTCAGTCTTCTGGATGTACCAATTTTAACCATTCCGTTGAATACGCATTAAGGATGGACTAAACGTAAAAAAGATGTCTAAGCTATCATTTTTTCCAGTAAATCTCCGACAAAGTAGGCAAGAACAGCGGCCGAACCGCCTAAAAACAGGGTTTCCAGCATGCTTTTCAGCCGGTTGGCTTTGGTAACGTAGCTTTTGGCAAATCCTATTCCGGCAAAGGTAACAAAAGTGAGTATGGACGAATAAAGAAAAAGGTTATCGCCAAGCGATTGGCCCGAGTAATCAATTACATATACAATGAGGGGTATAAAGCCCATAAGTATGAATGAAATAAAAGTGACAAAGCCCATCTGAAGAGGAGACTTGGATTCTTCAGTCATTTCCAGCTCTTCTTTCATCATTACATCTACCCAGCGGTCTTTGTCTTCGGTGATTTTATCTACCACTTGCTCTAGCAGATCTCCTTCAAAACCTTTGGCCTGATATATTTCGCGAATTTCCTGACGTTCTTTTTCGGGTAGGTTATCTACTTCCCAATATTCTATTTCTTTATGCTTCTGGTAATTCTCCTTTTCCGATTTGGTCGACAGGTAACTGCCAACAGACATGGCAAAACCATCGGCAATAAGATTGGCAAAGCCCAAAATAATAACTACTGAGCTTTCAAGGTGAGCTCCGGCTGCTCCGGCAACTACAGCAAACGTGGTTACAGAACCATCTATACCTCCATATATAAATTCGCCAATGTAATCTTGAAATCGGGAAAACCATTTGTTTTCTCCATGCAGTTGAGGTTCTATGTGTTTAGCCATGTCGAAAATTTTGCCGTGTCACTCCTACGAATATAACCCGAATGGTTGGCTATGTAGAAGTGGGGTGAACAAAAAAGCTTGGCTTTAACCAGGCTCGGTACTTAATCTACTCGCTCAATCTTGGCTCCTAATGCCTTGAGTCGGGTATCAATATGCTGGTATCCCCTGTCAATTTGCTCCACATTGTCTATGATGGAGCGGCCTTCTGCCGAAAGGGCGGCAATGAGCAGGGCTTGTCCGGCCCTGATATCGGGAGATGTCATTCGAATACCTTTGAGCTTTTGTTGCCTGTTTAGTCCTATGACAGTAGCGCGGTGTGGGTCGCATAGAATGATCTGAGCCCCCATGTCTATCAGCTTATCGACAAAGAATAGTCGAGACTCAAACATCTTTTGGTGAACGAGAACGGTGCCTTTGGCCTGAGTAGCTACAACTAGTACAATGCTGAGTAAATCGGGGGTTAACCCCGGCCAAATAGCATCAGCAATAGTCATTATAGAGCCATCGATAAATGTTTCAATTTCGTAGCGCTCCTGGGCGGGTATAAAAATGTCGTCACCTCTAAATTCCATCTGAATGCCCAGCCTTCTGAATGTTTCGGGGATTACCCCCAGTTCAGGTATTTGGCAGTCTTTGATGGTTATTTCTGATTGAGTCATAGCCGCCATTCCAATGAAGGAGCCAATTTCGATCATATCGGGCAACATGGTGTGTTCTGTGCCTTTCAACGACTCTACCCCTTCGATGTGGAGCAGGTTAGAGCCAATGCCTGTGATTTTTGCTCCCATTCGGTTGAGCATTTTGCTCAACTGTTGGAGGTAGGGCTCACAAGCGGCATTGTAAATAGTGGTTTTCCCTTCGGCCATAACAGCAGCCATCAGAATGTTGGCCGTACCGGTAACAGAGGCTTCATCTAAAAGCATGTAGGTGCCTTTCAGCTGGCTGGCATCGATATGGTACATGCCTGTTTCGGCTTCGTATAAGAATCTTGCCCCCAGCTTCTGGAAGCCTATGAAGTGAGTGTCAAGTCTTCTTCGGCCTATTTTGTCTCCCCCCGGCTTGGAAATTTTTCCTTTTCCGAAACGGGCCAGCAGTGGCCCCAGGATCATTATTGAGCCTCTCAATGATGAAGCTTTTTTACGGAAGTCTTCCGTTTCCAAATAGTCGATGTCTACATCTTTTGCGCAAAAACGATAGCTCTCATTGCCAAGATACTTTACCTCTACACCCAATTCGGCCAAAAGCTCTATGAGCTTGTTTACGTCACGGATGTCTGGGATTTTATGTATAGTAACAGGCTCTGCAGTTAGCAGTACGGCACATAGAATTTGTAGTGCTTCGTTTTTGGCACCCTGAGGAATAATCTCTCCGGAAAGGCGGGTGCCACCTTCAATAATGAAAGATGACATTTAGTTTCTGCGTCTTTTTTGGTTTCTTCTTCTGTTATTATTGTTGTTGTCTCGGGAGTTTTTGTTAGAGTAACGGTTTTCCTTAATGTTATTGTTGAAAAGTCCCTGCTCTTTCACCAGTTCAATGTCAATATCGAGTTGGTTGTTCGATAACTCCTTGATTTGCTTTAGGATGATCTCATCATCGATATTGTCTTTGTTCCAGGTGTTGTAGAAGGTTTTCATTAGCCTGCCAATATGTATTACGGCTGCGGCTTTTGATTCCGGATCTTCCATGGCTATGGCCTGCTCAATCATGATTTCCACATTTCGGCCATAGTGCAGATACTTAATATTGGAGCTTTTGTAGTGTACCTTCTGAGGTTTTTTGCCAATAGCCGAAACATCGGGCATTGGGAAAGGAGCTTCTACATCCAGCTCAAAATTGGAGATGAGATAAAGGTCGTCCCACACCTTTTGGTCATAATCCTGATTACCCTTTATGTTGCTGTTGATTTGCTTCATCAGGTCAGTAAGGGTATGGGCATATGCGCTACGCTTATCTTTATCTTCAATGGTTTTAATGTGGTTGACCAGCTTTTGAATGTTGCGGCCATATTCCATGAGCTTTACTGCAGCTCTTTCGGTATTATATTCTAGTGCCATTATTAATAGTCTTGTTTCAAAATAGTAATTATTGTCGACATGCTTGTCTGATGTATTAGTTATTCTACAATTCTAAGCTTTGCAAAGGTTAGCAGGAGAGTCTTTTCTCCGAAATCTTCAAAGATTACCTTGGCTTTTTTGTTTGCTCCCTCGGTGTCTACCTTGCTTACTTTCCCGAAGCCAAACTTTGGATGCTCTACCTTCATTCCTTCGGCAAGATTGGAGGTGTCGCTTGGTCTAAAGTCGGCCGATGGTTTGTGATACTGTAAAGGCTTTTTGGCCTGTGGTTTTTTAGTAGCCATGAGATTACGGGCAAAGCTGGAAGAGAAGCCCCGAGGTTGCTCACTTCTGCCTAGTTTAGGTTCCCGGCTTCCGTACCGGGTATTCACAAAGATGTAGTTCGGGTCAACCTCTTCGATAAAACGACTAGGTTCTGAATTGATCAGTCGTCCAAAGCGGTAACGCGAAAGAGCATATGAGAAGTATAAGTTTTCCTGAGCTCTTGTAATGGCTACATAAAACAGCCTTCGTTCCTCTTCCAGATCGGCCCGACTGCTTAGCATCATTTGCGAAGGAAAAAGGTCTTCTTCCAGACCCACCACAAACACATTTTTAAACTCAAGCCCTTTGGAGGCATGTATGGTCATGAGCGATACAAAATCATTGTCGGTAGGGTCGTCATTGTCCTGGTCGGTTAGCAGAGCCACCTCTTGCAAGAAGGCCGCCAGACTCTTGTCTTCTACCTCGGGCGTCTCCACAAATTCCTTCATGGCATTTAGTAGCTCCTGCACGTTTTCATAACGGTTTAGACCTTCAACCGTTTTGTCGTCATAGAGCTCTTTAAGCAAACCAGAGGTTTTAGCTATGTGGTTAGCTGCTTCGTAGGCGTCTTTCGAGCTGACGTAAATCTGAAAACTCTTAACCAAAGTCAC
Source organism: Roseivirga sp. UBA838 (assembly GCF_002296035.1). Taxonomy (NCBI): domain Bacteria; kingdom Pseudomonadati; phylum Bacteroidota; class Cytophagia; order Cytophagales; family Roseivirgaceae; genus Roseivirga; species Roseivirga sp. UBA838. The sequence goes on along the minus strand of NZ_DBHC01000004.1, from coordinate 14,460 downwards.
AAAATCGCGAACGGCATTGGCTACGCGTCCGGGAAGGAAGGAGTCTATATTGGTAAGCACCTCCCAAAGTGGAATATCGTGTTCAAAGGCCGCCACCACCATTTTTTCTACTGAAGTAGCCCCAATGCCTCTTTTGGGAAGATTGATAATTCTTCGGAAAGATTGTTCATCGTTGGTGTTGATGGCAAACCTGAGGTAGGCCATCAGGTCTTTAATTTCCTTACGCTGATAGAAGGAAAGCCCTCCGTATATTTTATAAGGAATCCCCGACTTTCTGAGTGCTTCTTCAATGGCCCTGGATTGGCTATTGGTTCTGTAGAGCACTGCAAAATCTTTATTTTCGTATCCGTTTTGTGTTTTTTGCTCAAAGATGGCCGAGGCTACAAAGCGCCCTTCTTCATTGTCCGATACCGATTTTATGAGTTCGATTCGGTTACCTTCTCCGTTGGCCGTCCATACCGATTTTTTTAGCTGCCCTTTGTTGCGAGCGATTAGTGAATTGGCTGCTTCTACAATGTTTTTGGTAGAGCGATAGTTTTGCTCCAGTTTAATGACCTTTAAATCGGGAAAATCTTTCTCGAAGTTCAGAATATTTTCAATGTTAGCTCCGCGGAAGGCATAAATTGATTGGGCGTCATCGCCCACCACTGCTATATTTTGACTTACGGCCGAGAGCTTTTTGGTGATGAGGTACTGGGATACGTTAGTGTCCTGAAACTCATCGACCAGCACATATTTAAAGCGATGTTGGTATTTGTTGAGCACATCGATATGATCTCTGAACAGGATATTGGTATTAAGGAGGAGGTCGTCAAAGTCCATAGCATCGGCCTTGAAACAGCGTTGGCAATAGGTTTTGTAAATACGACCCATCTCGGGTTTCTGAGCTGCGGCATCATCGGCTGCGTAGAGTGGGTTGTTAAGGTATTCTTTCCATTCTACCAGTCGGTTTTTGGCTCCGGAAATTCTGTTCAGCACCACGTTGGGTTTATAGACTTTGTCATCAAGCCCGAACTCCTTCACAATGGATCTGATTAGAGACTTGGAATCGTCCGTATCGTAAATGGTAAAGTTGCTGGGATATCCCAACCGGTCGGCTTCAGCCCTGAGAATTCTGGCGAATACTGAGTGGAAAGTGCCCATCCATAAATTGCGCGCATTCACACCGGCTACTCTCTCAATCCGTTCGCGCATTTCGCGTGCAGCTTTGTTGGTAAATGTGAGTGCAAGAATATTGAATGGATCTACACCTTTTTCTTTGATGAGGTAAGCAATACGGTAGGTGAGTACACGAGTTTTACCCGATCCTGCACCGGCAATAATCATGGCAGGGCCTTCGGTGTTTACTACACCTTCGTATTGGGGTTCATTAAGCGTTGAGAGGTAATCCATTCAGCACAAAAAACTTCTGTAAATTTAGACACAAAGACGGGTGTATCAGCTCTAACTTTGGTCTAAATGTCATTCCGAATTTATTTCAGAATCTATTAAAGAGACCCTGAAGCAATCCTGCCTGTCGGCAGACAGGTTCAAGGTGACGATAAGTTTAGGCCGCAAGTTAAGACTTGATTCTAATTTTCAATAAGCAATTTTTTGAAGTATTCCTCATAGTTCGTAATTGTGTTCTCAATATTGAACTTTTGAAGGGCCGTGTGTTGGGCATTATTGATTAAGTGTGCTCTTAGCTCACGGTCGTATCTTATTTTGTCGATAAGGTTTGCAATTTGTTCAATGTCTCCATCTTCGAAAAGGAGGCCATTTTCTCTGTCTTCTATGAGATCGAGATTACCAGCATAGGCCGTTGCAATTACCGGCACCTTCAGTGCCATGGCTTCGAGTAACGATTGTGAGAGCCCCTCCATGGTGGAGGCCAGAATTTTGGCATCGAAAAGCTTATAGTAGGGGAGAATGTTGTCACCTTCCACATGGCCTTCGAAAAATACCTGGTGTGCTGCTCTATAACCGGCAATTATCTCTTTCATTTCTTCTGTAGCCTCTATGCCACAAAAGATCATTTTTACCGGCTGTTCCACATGTGCAAGGGCCCTAATAATCTGAATTTGGTTTTTTATGCGCGACACGCAGCCCAGCACAAAGTCATTTTCATTAATTGCAAACTTACTTCTCAGAGCCTCTGTTTTGTGCATATCAATGTGGGCGTATTTTTCTGTGGGCGTACCGTTGTGAATTACCTTAATGTTGGCTTCGTTGAAGCCAAGTTTCACCAACCCTTCTTTTACCTGTCTACTTACTGCCACAATACCATCCGTCCAATGGTTGTACAAAAAGCGCTGAACAGGCCCTCCTAAACTGAGAGGCATTTGTCTTCTTGTATGTACAATTTTAGTGCCCAGGCCAAAGAATTTATTCGCGAAAATACTGGTGTACCGGTCATGACTCGATTGGGCGTTGATGAGCTCAATGCGGTGTTGGCGGACCACATCGCGTATTTGCTTCCAGTTATTGAGGTCGAATTTGCCTCCAAAACTCATGGGCACCCTCACTACATTGCTATCTTCAACCAGTTGCCACAACAGGCTTTCTTTTCGTATACCCAGATATACCTGATGACCTCGCTTAGCCAGCCCCCTACATAAAAATGCAATGGAGTTTGTGGAGCCGGCCATATCGCCCTGATACGTTAGAAATAGTATTCTCAAAATGCTTCTGCTGATTCTCGGCCGTAAACTTACAACAAATAGACTTTCATGTTGTATGTTTGCGTTCAGTGCTTCGCGTTGAGGCCCTGCCGTATTATTTCTTAAATTTGGCGTATGTCTGAAGAAACCACTCAGGAGCAATCGGCCCGTAGACAGAATTATTCAGAAAAAGAGAAAACGGAGGTGTTTGATGGTGAATTCATGCCTCATGTAGACTCTATGTACAATTTTGCCTATCGCCTTACATTCGATGAAGATGATGCTAAAGATTTGGTGCAAGACACTTATTTAAAGGCATTTAGGTTCATTAATTCGTTTGAGCGAGGAACTAACGCCAAGGCGTGGTTGTTCCGCATTTTGAAGAACAGCTTCATCAACGAGTATAGAAAAAAGAGTAAGCAACCCAACAAGGTTGACTACAACGAGGTGGAGCAATACTACAACTCTGACGATGTGGATGAGAACATTACCACTGACCTGAGGGTTGAAACCGTGCAACACATGATTGGAGATGAGATCTCCGGAGCATTGAATAATATTCCGGTCGATTTTAGAACGGTAATCATATTGAGCGATTTGGAGGGCTTCACTTATGAAGAAATGTCAAAAATTCTCGATATTCCGATTGGAACAGTGAGATCCAGACTACACAGGGCTAGAAATATGCTGAAAGAGAAGCTAGCCAGTTACGCGAAAGAAATGGGATATAACAAATAGTTTGAAACAATGTCGGAATTTTCAGATTGGTTCAAGGACACGTTTAAGAAATGCTATTGCGAGCATGGCAATTTGATAGATGAGCAGCGGTTTGCGGAAATTGTTCAATTGGTGTTGGACAATGAAGCAGACGATGAGTCTCGGTCTATCTTTGAGCAAAAGATTAAGTCATGTGTAAAGTCTAACTTCACTTTCGAGAAAGAGAAGAAGATAAAAGACGAAATCAAAAGAAAACTCTGCGAGCATAAGGCCGAAATGCCAATGAACCTTGTAGAAACCATTCGTAAAAGCGTAGATATCTAATGTCGTCCGGAAAGGCAATTATTTTTACTGCACCCTCCGGTTCAGGAAAAACCACTATTGTAAAGCATTTGCTGGCCAACAACCCACAGTTGGCTTTTTCTATTTCAGCTTCCACCCGTGATAAACGAGGAAGAACCGAAGAAAACGGCAAAGACTATTACTTTCTTACCAAAGAAGAATTTAAGGCTAAGATTGATGCCGATGAGTTTATTGAATGGGAAGAGGTATATACAGGCAACTACTATGGCACCCTAAAATCGGAAGTAGAAAGGCTGTGGAGCCTGGGTAAAACGGTGCTTTTTGATGTTGAAGTAAAGGGAGCCATGAATTTGAAGAAGTATTTTGGCGACAATGCGCTGGCTATTTTTGTGAAGGTACCCAGCATAGAAGAGCTCAAAAAGCGCCTCACTGCCCGGGGAACAGAGTCTAGGGAGAGCCTTTCTCAACGACTCTACCGAGCCGAGTTTGAGATGACTTTCGAGAATAAATTTGATGTGACCCTCCTCAATGAAAACCTGGAAGACTCTTACCAAAAGGCTCAGAAACTGGTAGATGACTTCTTAAAACCTTAAACTGTGCGCATCGGCTTATTCTTTGGTTCTTTTAATCCCATTCATATAGGTCATTTGGTTATAGCCGATGTAATGGCCGACCAGACCGATCTTGAACAGGTGTGGTTTGTGGTCAGTCCACTCAATCCGTTTAAGAGCAGTAGCTCGCTGCTTCATGAGTTCGATCGGTTGAAGATGGTGGAGCTTGCGATTGCCGATAACTTTAAGTTCAAAGCTTCCGATGTAGAATTTAATATGCCTCGGCCCAGTTACACGGCCGATACCTTGGCATATCTTTCAGACAAATACCCCCAACATGAGTTTAAGCTCATTATTGGAGAAGACAACCTGCTCCACTTTCATAAATGGAAGAACCATGAGGCCATTCTGGAAAACTTTGGTCTGTATGTGTACCCCAGGCCTCAGGTAGATCAAAGCAAGATCAAGGTAAAACACGCCAACATTAGGTATGTCGATTCGCCAATGCTGGATATTTCGGCCACTTTTATACGCAATTCCATCAGAAAAGAACATTCCGTTCAGTATTTGTTACCACCAGCAGTGATCGATTATATCCGTTTTAAGAAGTTTTATCAGTAGGTAACGAAAATAATTTCTTCTATAAAGCATACCTTTCGCCCGTTTATTGCGTCTATCCACTAATCATTCAGGATTAAACAGAAAAAGTTTTTTGGTCTGTATTTTGCACGAGCGTCAAAAACTCAACCATGTCAAATAAATTAACACTCATACTTTTAGCGAGCCTGCTCCACACAGGTATTCTCGCTCAGGGCATCAAAGGAAATATTAAGGACAACGAGGGTAATGTATTGCCCTTCGCATCCATTTATGTGAAGCAAGCCGGAACAGGCACCAGTTCCAACATGGAAGGCGACTACGAGCTAAGGCTGCCTCGCGGAAACTATGAAGTCACTTTTCAGTTTATGGGCTTTGCCTCTCAAACACACCAGATAGCCGTGGGGAGTGGGTTCACAACCCTCAATATTGTTTTAAAACCGCAAGTTTACGAGCTCCCTACCTTTGTGGTTTCCGGTAAGGCAGAAGACTCTTCCTATACCATCATGCGTAAAGCCATTGCCAAGGCGAGCTATCACCTCAATCAGGTAGATAGTTTTTCGGCAGAAGTGTATATGAAGGGAACAGGGCAACTTACACAAGTGCCGTGGTTTTTGAGAAAAACACTCGAAAAAGAAGGGGTAGATACCAGCCGTGTTTTCACTTCCGAATCAGTTAGCGAGATTAGATTCAAACGGCCAAATGCCTTTTCAGAAAAAGTGATTTCGGTAAGGGCCTCAGGCCAAGACTTAGACAATGCCAACCCCAATGCCTACATTAATAGCAGTTTTTATTTTCCTAAGGTGGTAGATGCCATTTCGCCACTTCACCCCAGGGCTTTTTCTTATTATAAATTTGAATATCAGGGCAGCTTTAAGGAACGCGGATACGAGATTAACAAAATTAAAGTAACGCCAAGGTCAAAAGGCGATCAGGTGTTTGAAGGCGAAATTTACATACGCGAAGACTTTTGGAATATTCACTCCCTTGACCTGAAAACTTCTCTTTATGGTTTCGAAATACGAATTCAATCCATTTATGCACCTGTTGAAGAAGAGGTATGGATGCCTGTTACTCAACAGCTCGATTTTTATGGGAAAATATTTGGTATAGGTGGCAAGTACACTTATCTGGCTTCTCTCTCCAATTATGCCATTGTTCCCAATCCTGATCTGGATGCCACTGTGGTTCTGGTGGATGAGAAAATACAGCCTGCCCCGGAAGAAATTGAGGCCATCAAGAAGAAAGAGTTAGATCAGGGGATGAAGGAGGTCTTTGAGGAGGAGAAGGAAGTGTCGCGGAAGCAGTTCCGCAAAATGATGAAGGAATATGAAAAGCAAGAGTTAGAGGCCACCAAAGAACCGGATGTAATTTCCAGCTACTCCTATAAAATTGACTCCACAGCAGCAAAAAGAGACTCCCTTTATTGGGAGAGAATACGCCCGGTTCCGCTTACCTCTAAGGAACTGGTAAGCTACCAGAAAGATGACAGCACCTACGTGGCTGAAAAAGAAAAGGCAGAGCAAGATTCGGCCAAAGTAAAGAACGGAGAGCGTTTTGAGCTGGGCAATATACTTGTGGGCGGATATTATAAATTGGGCAAACGTCTTCGATTCGATTTTGAAGGCTTTTTGCCACATACAAACTATAACACTGTAGAGGGGCTTAACCTCACGTTTACAGGCAATTTTCATTGGAGAAACGATACCACCACGCGCCTGCGTATTTACCCATTTGTGCGCTATGGATTTTCCGGTAAGGATTTATATACCAAAGTACATACTGTTTTTGGTGTTGGAGAAAGAGAACAGCGCAGCACTTTCAGGCTCAATGGTGGTCGGTACATAGAACAGTTCAATCCGGGTATAGTAAACCCGCTGATCAATTCATGGGTCACATTGGTCAATAAGGTGAATTACATGCAGCTCTACGAAAAGGACTTTGCAGAACTGAGCTGGGCAAGACGCTTTAATTACCGTCACACAGTAAGCGCTAAGGTGCAATGGGCCAGCCGATCTGATCTCGTCAATACCACTGACTACAGTTTCGTGAAGGATAATGAACGCTTTTTCAGGCCCAACAAACCTGTGAATGAAGAAGTGCTTATAGGTAGTTTCAATAATGCCAGGGCTATGGATTTTGAGGTAAACTATAGAGTAAGGCCCTGGTTGAAGTTTAGAAAGTATAACGGGCGTCTGATACCCTTGACACAGAGTGCACCGGAATTCCGGCTATCATATAAAAAGGGACTAGATGGAATATTAGATAGTGAAGTAGACTATGACCAGTTGGAATTAGGGCTTATAACCCGCTTTAACATGGGGGTCAGGGCATCTGTAGACTTAGAAGTGGAAGCCGGTAAGTTCTTAAACAACAACTCATTAGAGTTTATGGATTTTAAGCACTTTAGAGGTAACCGAATGCTTTTTGTTCCGATGGATGTGACCGGGGGATATCGGTTGCTAGACTATTACCGACACAGCACCCGCGAAGAGTACGTTTCTGTGTTATCACACATTCGCTTTAGAAAATTATTATTCACCCATATTCCGGCATTAAGACTTACCGGGGTAAAGGAGAACCTATTTGTGAACTACCTGCATACGCCATCGTCAGACAATTACATGGAGGTAGGCTATACTATAGATAATCTTTTGCGCGTGCTTAGGGTCGAATTCATTCAGTCGTTTCAAGGTTGGAAGGCTCGCGAGTTTGGGGTAAGAATTGGAGTATCGTCCCTTTTCCAATAATCAACTAGACTAAAAGTGTTTTTGCTTCTGGCCGTATTTTGTTAGGCAGTGATTGCTTTAAAACTAATTAATTAGTTAATTAACTATTAACTTAATTTTAAAGCCATGTCATATCAACGAAACCGCCCCGGACAAGAGGTGAGTGCCGGCTCAATGGCCGATATTGCCTTTCTTTTACTTATTTTCTTTTTGGTTACCACGCAAATTCTCAACGATAAGGGTTTGCCTATGGTGTTACCACCGAAGACATTGCCTGTCGATACTCCCATCAATGAGCGCAATATTCTTAAGATTCAGGTCAACTCGCTCGATCGGATTATGGTAGAAGACAAAGAGTTGCAAGATATTTCGACTCTCAGAAATATCGTGTACGACTTTGTGCTCAACTTTGGAAGGCCCAACACCAACAAAGTAGTCGATGGCATGAGCGATGTGGAGGTATTCAATAGTCTTCCACCGGCAATGAAACAATACATCAGGCAAAACTTAGAGAGTAAAACCTCATCGGATGGGCCCAGTAAGGCCATTGTATCTATAAAGACAGACAGGGGCAGTAGCTATAGCAAATACATAGAAATAATGGATGAAGTTTTTGCTGCTTATTACCGCATATATGGAGAGCGCGTGGGGCTTAGTGCCGAAGAATACAGAAAGTTGAACAGGAACTATCCGGAGCAGCGCTATTTATACGAAAAAGGCAAGCAGGGAATAAACAAAGCCGTTTCTTTGGCCGATCCCAGTAAACAAGGGGATGGCTGATAGGTTACTTTGGCCACCTTAAAGCTCATTTTTGTCTTTATTAAGTAGCTCAATTACTTTACTTTCGCAAAAAAGAGAAAAATGAGAAAAGCAGCTTTATCCCTCCTTTTTGCCTTTGTAGCACTGGCAGTTCTGGGTCAGACCGATTTTAAAGAAGGGGTACATTACGATATTGTATCAGACAAAAAGTCAGAATCGCCCGTTGTTACCGAGTTTTTCTCTCTCTTCTGTGGCCATTGCTTTCAGTTTGAACCTTTAATTGATACACTGGTAAAGGCATTGCCCAGCGGTGTTAATTTCGAAAAGTCTCATGTAGATTATATTCCACGCGACAATAAGCCGGTGAGTTTTGGCATTGTAAAGGCGTTTGTTGTGATGGGAGATTTAGGAAGGCAAAAGGAGTTGTCTGAAAAGTTTTTCACGGCTATACATCTGGGCAAAGAACCTATCGATACAGAGAGTGAAATTAGACAGATTTTTATTGAAAGCGGAGTTTCGGCCGATGAGTTCGACAGACGCTATTCCAGCCAGGAGGTAGTGCAAAGAGCTGAGAAAATGGCTGCCCTATGGGTAGACCGTCAAATATCAAGCGTTCCCACTATTGTGGTGAACGATAAGTATAAAATCAATATGTCGGCCTTGAGTAATATGGAGCAACTTATCGCTCTCACCAAACAACTGCTTAAGAAGCCTTAATCGTCCACTCACAAAATAGCTATTGCAGCTTAGCAATTCTTCATTCAATTTGAGGCAAACCTTAAATTCATGAAGAAGCTATTTTTTCTTTTGCTTATTGCTCTTGCCTTTGCTTGCGAACCGAAGACCTCGGAAGAAGTTGAACGGTGGGAAGAGCAGGCTGCCCGTGTTGAGATTATTCGTGACGACTTTGGAATTCCACACATCTATGGTAAGTCTGATGCAGATGCGGTGTTTGGAATGCTATACGCCCAATGCGAAGATGATTTTCCCAGGGTAGAACGAAATTACTATTGGGCCATTGGTCGTCTTGCCGAAGTTGAAGGTGAGCAAGCCCTATATAGCGATTTGCGTGCCCGTCTATACATGACAATCGATGAGGCCAAAGCTCACTACGAAAGCGCACCCGATTGGCTAAAGGAATTATGCCAGGCCTATGCCGATGGTATTAACTACTATTTACATACTCATCCGGAAGTAAAACCAAAAGTGCTCACCCGCTTCGAACCATGGTTCCCGATGTTTTTCTTTGAAGGGTCAATAGGTGGCGATATCGAAAGCGTATCTACTCGCAGTATCGCTTCATTTTATGGCGAAAATGAGGCAACGGCTTTAGCCGATTGGGAAGAACCAGCCGGATTTCTCGAAGAGCCAAAGGGTTCTAATGGATTTGCCCTGGCAGGTAATCTGACCGCCTCAGGCAATGCAATGTTGCTTATTAACCCTCACACGAGCTTCTATTTTAGAGGTGAATCTCAGGTGGTTAGTGAAGAAGGGCTCAACGCCTATGGGGCCACTACCTGGGGGCAGTTTTTCATATATCAGGGGTTCAACGAAAAGAATGGTTGGATGCATACTTCTACCCGCGTAGATTTTAAAGACGATTTTTTAGAAACTGTGGAAGAGCGCAATGGCAAGCTTCAATACAAATATGGCGATGAGTGGAGAGACGTTTGGACATCTGAAGTAACCTTAAAGTACAAAGATGGAGACGAAATGAAAGAAAAGACCTTCCCTCTTTATCGTACCCATCATGGCCCTATTACCGGCAAGTCTGGCGATAAGTGGGTGGCTACCGCGCTCAATTGGGAGCCAGTGGATGCACTCATTCAGTCTTTCAACCGAACCAAGACAAACAACCATGAAGAGTTTTGGGAAATGATGAAGATCAGAAGAAATTCATCGAACAATACGGTATATGCAGATGCAGATGGAAATATAGCCTACTATCATGGGGACTTCATTCCAAAGCGCGATCCGCAATTTGATTATTCTCGTCCGGTTGATGGTTCAGATCCAAGAACAGACTGGCAAGGAATGCATAGCCTGGAAGATATTATCACCATTGTGAATCCGGGCAATGGCTGGATTCAGAACTGTAATTCTACTCCGTTTACGGCAGCGGCAGAGTTTAGCCCTAAACAAGAAGACTATCCATACTACATGGCTCCCGATGAGGAGAATTTCAGAGGAATTCATGCCGTTCGTGTGCTTAGCCAAGCCAAAGATGTGACCCTAGACGGTCTTATTGAGCTGGCCTACGATCCGTATATTCCCGCCTTTGAGAAGGTGATTCCGGCATTGGTAGCTGCTCTGGAACGCAACTCCGCTAAGAAGCAGCAGCACATGGAGGCATATAATATTCTGAAAAACTGGGATTTTGCTACCGGCAAAGAGTCCGTGGCAATGACCCTTGCTCAGTTTTATGGCAATGCCTATTACCGAAGTGGTGAGGTGCCAAGAGAAGGCAATGGTATGGAGCGTTTTGAGCACCTGGCCACCGGAGTTTCTGACTCCAAGAAGATTGAAATATTTGAAACTGCCCTGGCAGAAATTGAAAAGGATTTTGGCACTTGGAAACTCCCTTGGGGAGAGTATAATCGCTTTCAGCGATTATCGGGAGAAATAGATCTGGAGTATGACGATGACCAACCGAGCATAGCTGTTGGCTTGGCTTCCGGCCGCTGGGGGGCGTTGGCTTCTTTTGGTGCCCGGTCGTATGACACCAGAAAGATTTATGGCTCCTCGGGCAACAGCTTTGTAGCTGTGGTTGAGTTTGGAGATAAGGTGAAAGCCAAAAGTATTCTGGCCGGAGGCCAAAGCAACGATCCAAATTCACCTCACTTCTATGATCAGGCACAGCGCTATGCCGATATTAAGTTTAAAGATGTGGCCTTTTATAAAGAAGATGTGCTAAAGAGAGCAGAGGAGACATATAGACCAGGTAAAAGGTAATTGGTTGAACAGAAAACAGAAATCGGTGAGGCATATCGTGCTGATTTCTGTTTTCTAACAACTATTCGGTACGCAGATTCTTTACCGGATTGGCAACTGCAGCTCTGATAGAATGATAGCTGACCGTTAACCAAGCCACCACAAGTGCCAATGTTCCACCAATAACAAAGGAGACCCAGGTATCGAGCATTTCTATACGATAGGCAAAACTTCCGAGCCATTGCCCCATTACCCAAACAGAAGCAGGAATAGCAAGAAGCAGCGAAATGGCAATGAGTTTATTAAAGTCTTTCAACAGTAGCCAAACCACCACTTGCGAACTGGCTCCCAACACTTTTCGTACTCCAATTTCCTTAATTCGGTTGCCAATCATGAAAGTGGCCAGACCAAATAAGCCAATACAGGCTATCCATATGGCAATACCAGTAAATACCATGAACATATCTCCAGAGCGTTGTTCCGCTTCATAGAGTGCCGAAAGATCGGTATCGAGAAAGCTGTAAACGAATGTTTGGTTGGGGGCTATTTCCTGCCATAGTTTTTCTACCTGGGCTACAATGGTGGCTCCTTGGTTAGTCGATGTTTTTAGGGCTATGGCTCCTATGTTTCCACCTTGAGAGCTTTCGCGGCTAAAGATGGCCATAGGGGTTATTTCTGTGTGGAGCGATTTGTAGTTATAATCGCTAATTACCCCAACTACTTCATAAGTAATGTCGCCTTGAGGGTTGTTGGCCCCTTGAACGTTTACAATACGCTGACCGATAGGGCTGTGCTCTATGCCCAGTGCTCTGGTGGCGCTTTCATTGAGAATAAGCGCCAATGTATCCTGAAAGTCTTTGGAAAAGCCTCTTCCCTTGGCCAGTTTAATGCCCATGGTTTCTATATAGTCTTCATCGAACACCGCACAATTCAGGGCTATAGATTCGTTGGTTCCTGCCGGCCTGAACGAGGCTCCGTAGTAAAAACCTGTTCCGGGCATGGCTGAGGTAAGTCCTACCTTGCTCACTCCGGGTATAGCTTCTAATTCGTTTTTAAAGGTGGTAAGGTCGGGGATGCCAAAAGCACGCGATAACACCAGAACATTTTCACGGTCGAATCCAAGGTTTCTTTTTTGTAGGTATTGCATTTGCTGGCCAACAATGAGTGTTGAACAAATGAGTACGATGGATACGAAAAACTGAAAAACAACCAGCCCGTTGCGTATCCAATATCCTTGCTGACTCTTAATGAGTTTGCCTTTGAGCACCACTACCGGTTTAAAAGAAGAGAGTACAAATGCCGGATATGTTCCGGCAAGAATGCCAAGACCAAAGCTGGCAACCAGAGCCAGCCCTATGTTTAATGGAGAGGCAAAGGTTAAAAGGCTGATTTCTTTGTCCAGATAGGTGTTGAAAGGTGGTAGTGCCAGGTAAATCAGTAGTATGCCAATGAGCATACTTACTATGCTTACCACCACAGATTCTATGATAAACTGGCTTACTAGCTGTTTTTTCTCAGAGCCCAGCACTTTTCTAATGCCCACTTCTTTGGCACGTTCTGTAGAACGGGCGGTGGCCAGATTGATGAAGTTAATGGCGGCCAGTATTACAATGAAAACAGCGATGGAAAAGAATATATAGATATACGTGATGTTTCCGTTGGGTTCGAATTCACCCTCTAAATGAGATTTTAGGTGAATGTCTTTAATGGGTTGCAGAAAGTAACGATAACCGTTGCCGCTGGCTGTATAGTCTTCAAATGAGATGCGTTGCTCTCTTTCAATTTGACCGGCTGCATACTTTTCTACCACTTCTTTCATTTTTTGGTTAATAGTGGCAGGTGCTACTCCTTCCGACAGTTTCAGGTAGTTGTATACAGAGAAGTTAACGTAGTTTGGTTGCTGGAAGAAGGGCAGCCCTTCCAGGTTGACAAGGAAATCGAATTTGAAGTGAGTGTTTTTAGGGGTGTTTTCTACCACACCGGAAACCTCTAAGTCGCCAATATCCGTTTGCAGTATTTTACCAATGGGAGACTCCGTGCCGAAATATTTTAAGGCCATTCGCTCAGAAATAAGCACTGAGTTGGCCGTATTAAAGATATTCTGCCGATTGCCCTGTAGAAGCTTTATGCCAAAGAAATCTAAAAAATTGGCTTCTCCGGCTATAATGTCGTTTTCCAGAAAGGTTTCGTTGTTGTAAGTAACGTTGGTGCCAAATCCGGCCGGGAAAATGCGGGTAAAGTCCTCAATTTCAGGAAAATCTCTCGTTGCCTGCTCGGCCATTGAGTAAGGTGTAATGGCATAGTGCGAGGTATGGTCGGGATATATTCTGTCTAAGGCAAGCCGGTAGGTTCGTTCATAGTCAGGGTGATAGTTGTCAAAATTGGTTTCGCTATTTACATACAATAATAGAATGCCACAGACTGCAATACTAACTGCCAGGCCACCTATGTTTATGGCCGTGTAAAGTTTATTTTTCAACAAGTTGCGAAGTGCTAGTTTGGTGTTGATTTTAAACATGTCGTAAAAAATTGAGTTGTCGATGAGTTTAAGCCTTTTGAGTACAGAGGGTCTGATCATTTTAAGAACCTCTTGTTTGTAAATACCCGATGCTTTCCGTTTCCCCAGCTGTTCCACGTTGTAGTAAAACTCTTCTTCCAAATCGCCCTGCAACTCATCAAAGAGCTGCTCTTTGCAAAGCCATCGGAAGAGCCTAACGTAAAACGATGGGGGAGAAATTTTACCAGGCATATTGCAGTTCCAATCGAACATCGGGAATCTGATTCCACAGCCTGTCACGTGTTGCTTTTGCTTCTATGAGTGCTTCTTTGCCCTTATTGGTAACCTCATAATACCGCTTGGGTCTTCCGCCACGAGCTTCGTTGGCTTCCCCTTGTTTAGAGCTTAGTAAGCCTTTGTCTTCCAGGCGACTAAGGGCTGTGTGCAAAGCCCCACGGCTAATCTGCCTGCCCCCCTGTTTGTTGATCTCCTGCTTTATAGTTACCCCGTAAGCGTTGTCTCCCAATACCAAAATGGTGAGCAGCGCCAATTCCTCGAATTCACCAAGATTTGTCCCTTTCATAGTATCAAGTTCTAATTTGTAGACGAATATAGTTAAATAAAGTTCTAAAATGTAGACTTGATGCTGATTAGATAATTTGAGGATTTGTTGATTAATCTAACCTGAGTTCGATGTAAGGAAGTAGTAAAATGTCCCCCTTAGGACGTCATTGCGG